>CALWYO010000079.1 GCA_944385785.1 uncultured Oscillospiraceae bacterium
ACGGCGTTTCTGACGCCAACGCCCAGACCGGCGGCCCTTATCATGGGCAGATCATTGAAATTGTCGCCAATGGCTATAGACTCCTGATACGGGATGCCCAGCATACCGCACAGGTTTAAAAGCCCAGCTCCTTTGTTTACGCCCTTTTTGTTAAACTCCATGTATCTGTTTGATGAAAAGCTCACGTCTATGTATTCCGATATATCCTGAAGCTGATTCTCAACCATTTTGAGATACTGGTAATCTGTGTTTACATAGAGGAGCTTGGCAATATCCTGGCCTGCCAGAAAATTCAGGTCGGTGTGGGATATAAGCTGTATCCGGATTCTCTTGGAAAGACGTTCCCGTTCCTCTTCACCAAGGTTAAACACATATACGCAGTCTTTTGTATAGACGTGCATACATACGTCGTACTGCTGCCCCCGACGATACAGCTCCTGAGCCACATCCCAGTCCAGGCCCTCAAAATGAAGGAGCTTTGAATTTCTGTTTTCAGTGATAGCGCCCCCGTTAAAGGAGATGACGTATTCTCCGGCCATATCGGCAAGTCCCAAACGGGACAAAAGATCTCCCACGGAGGAATAACCGCGGCCTGTGGCGGGGACAAACTTTACGCCCATCTTCTGGGCAGTTTGAATGGCATGAAGATTCCTGTCCGATATGGCTCCCTGATTATTTAAAAGCGTCTCATCGAGATCGCAGGCAATTATCCTGTACATGTCGTATTCACAGCCTTTTGTAATATATCGCCATGCCAGCTGCGGATGGCGCGAATGTCAATATTAATAGACTTAAGTATACCATGCCCTGCGGATTATCTCAAGCTGCGGGAGGCGGTACAATTGAATGTTTGTTTGGAAGCCGCCGTTATGGTATAATTTATTATATCTTATGACCATGTTGAGAAAATTGAGTTTTGGAGGAGGGCAATATTATGGCAAACTATGACCTGCTTACTGAGAATTTAAAAAAAGGCGGATATGAGGTGTCGCGATTCGCCACTGCAGCCCAGGCGGCGCAGTATATCGACAGCAAAATAGACGGCACCACCGTGGGAATTGGGGGCTCCGTCACTGTAGAAGAGATGGGGCTTTATGAGATGCTGTCAGCGCACAACACGGTATACTGGCATTGGCGTGAAGAAGATGCAGAGGCTGCCCGCAGGAAAGCGGTGGAGGCTGACGTCTACATATCTTCGGTAAACGGGATCGCTGAGACGGGGGAGATTGTAAATATAGACGGCAGCGGAAACAGACTGGCAGCTACTATCTATGGTCACAGCACGGTGTTTTTTGTCGTAGGATCAAATAAGATAGTCCCTGACGCCGATCAGGCTATGTGGAGAGCCAGAAATATAGCCGCCCCTAAAAATGCCCGCAGACTCGGCTGCCAGACGCCCTGCGCCATAAAAGGCGATAAGTGCTACGATTGCTCAAGCCCTCAGCGTATCTGCAAGGCGGCTGTTACCCTTTGGGCAAAGCCTAATTGCATTGGAAATGCTGAGGTGGTATTAATAGAGGAAAGCCTCGGGTACTAAGCCGTTCATTGAGACAACAGGCGTATCGGAACCGGTGTGCCCTGAAATGCTGAGCAAGAGATATCGGGCGGAAGATAAGAGACTTTGCCTATATGGAGCCATTATATGAAAGATGAATTTTTAGATTTGGCAAAGGGACTGTCGGAGATAATGGGATACGGTCAGGTGAAACGCGTTTTTCCCGAAGCTATGGCCGATGATGAACGCGGCTGGTCGGGAGCGGAGCTTATGCGCCTCAAATGCGTATTTGCAGATGGCAGAACAGACAGTTTCGTGTGTAAATATGCCGAACGCGGCGAGCGGACGGTGATGCGGCGGCTTACGAGTCAACGGCGTGGATATACGCCGCTGGCATATTCGGATAGTTATAATACCAGTGAGAAAGCCTGGTTTATTATGCAGGATATAAGGTCATGCTCACCGATACCGAAAAATGTGAGCCGTTGGAAGGAGCAAGTGGCTGAGGCCCTGGCTGATATCCACGGCGATAATATGATCTCCCCCGGAGACTTGCCTGATTTACCTCTGGCAGATAGTTCATATTGGGAACATATTGCGACGGAGATATCTATTGACCACTTTGAGAGGCAGTGCGAACAAGATAACGATTTTGCCTCGGAGTTTGCCTGGATGCTGCCCAAACTTCGCCGGTGCGCCCAGAGATTTGCCAGAAATATGACGGAACTGTGCAGAGAGGGCGTGGAGCTTACATTGACCCATGGAGATCTGCAGGATGAAAACGGTGACCATGTGCGAAATTTTGAGGGGAGACCAATGATCATTGACTGGGGATTTGCCAGATATGCTCCCATTTATATTGATCTGGTTGATTATTTTTCCATAGATGAGACTGAGCCGTACCTGCAAAGACTGCGTATGAGGGGATTTAATATAAAAGACGTGGATTTTAAAGAGCGGTACAATATGGCGTCTCTCTACCCCGCGCTGATATACATGTATCCTGCCATTGTGCATTATATGGAGGGATCCCAGACACGTCTCAGACAGATCTTGTCTTTCATTGACAGTTCGGATCGATAGACGGGCTGACTGCGGGAGAGTGTGGTTTTAATTCAGAAGATGGAGGCCTTTTTATATGAATACACAGCTGCGCCGAGACGCAGATCAGATAATTGCGGCAAGTCTGAAGGCAGTTATGCCTGACGAAGCGGTGCACAACGCCCTGAAAGATTTTAAACCAGGCGGCGGAAAAACCATAATGGTGGCAGTAGGGAAGGCGGCCTGGCAGATGGCAAAGGCAGCCATAGAAACACTTGGCAACGTGGACGGGGGAATTGTGATTACAAAGTATGGCCACGTCAAGGGAGAACTCCCCAGAGTCGTCTGTTTTGAGGCGGGTCATCCGGTCCCTGATGAGAATAGCTTCATGGCGGCTAAAATGGCTATAGATATGGTAGACGGACTGAGGGAAAACGATACTGTGCTCTTTTTGCTTTCTGGTGGTGGCAGCGCCCTTTTTGAATTGCCGCTGATATCTCCCCAGGAGCTTCAGGATATAACAGGCCAGCTCCTTGCGGGAGGAGCAGATATTGTGGAGATGAACACCGTGCGTAAGAGACTGAGCGGTGTGAAAGGGGGACGGTTTGCCCTGCACTGCGCCCCAGCCAGGGTGTTCAGCGTAATACTAAGTGACATTGTTGGCGATCCTCTTGACATGATTGCCAGCGGACCGGCCTACCCTGATACCAGCACGTGCGCCCAGGCCGAGGCGGTAGTAAAAAAGTATGGACTGAAGATTTCCAACAGGGCGGTTGAGCTTTTAAGCAGGGAGACTCCTAAAAAGCTTGATAATGTGGAGGCTAAAATAACAGGAAGCGTGCGGGAACTGTGCGGCGCCGCCCTGCGGGAGTGTCGGACTCTGGGATATGAGACGGTGCTGCTGACAGACAGACTCTGCTGTGAGGCTCGGGAGGCGGGCAGCTTCTTGGCAAGCATTCTGAAAACACATGAATGCGACGGAAAGCCAATGGCGTTTGTGGCAGGTGGCGAAACAGTGGTACATGTTACAGGACACGGCCTTGGCGGGCGAAATCAGGAGATTGCCCTTTCAGCTGCGGCCGGTATAAGGGGCCTGAATACGGCTGCGGTTTTTTCCCTGGGCAGCGACGGCACTGACGGACCAACTGACGCCGCAGGCGGGTATGTGGATGGTACGACAGCACAGGAACTTCAAAAACATGGGTGGGACATATCTTCCGCACTCAGGGATAACGACGCATACCATGCTCTGGCCGCTGTGGGCGGTCTGATAATCACCGGCCCCACGGGGACCAATGTCAATGACGTTTCTGTAGCTCTGCTGCGTGGAGGAAAATAGAACATAAGGGCGTTCTGCCTCTGAGGAATTACACGATAATAAAAGGAAATCAGCTGAAAGCTCTGCCGCCTGCATTGCAGGTAGCAGAGCTGTTGATTTTTTCCATATTACTATTATCGCAGATATCTATAAGCGCCGATAGATTGCGATATGGCGGCAATTCCGATATGAAGTGGAGACTGCGGATAAGTATTACTTATGGAAAAGGGAAAAAAGCAAGATTGATTGTGGGAAGGTCAGTTATTTATAATAAAAACAGTATGCGGCCTCTTTGCCATTACCGTTATAACGATTAAAAGATGTGGATTAAAATAACTTGCATGGTTTGAAACTATTGAGTTTCCTGGCAGAGAAAATGGAGAATTATTAAGGAGGGCATAGCTATGCAAAAGAGAAAACTTGGAAACGGCGTCCAGATATCTGCAGTGGGACTGGGGTGCATGGGCCTGAGCCACGCTTTTGGTGTGCCGCTGGAGAAGTCTGAGGCAGCCAAGAAAATACAGGCCGCCTACGATATAGGGTATACTTTCTTCGACACCGCAGAGTGCTACACAGGTACAAACCCTGACGGTACAACGGCCTATAATGAGGAGGCTGTGGGGATTGGGATAAAGCCGTTCCGCGATAAAATTGTACTTGCCACCAAATGTGGTGTTATACACTCCTACAGCGGCCTGAAGATGGACTCACGTCCGGAGACAATCCGCCGCTCAATAGAGGGGAGTCTTAAGAGGCTCGACACAGATTACGTTGACCTGTACTACCAGCACCGTATTGACCCCAATGTTGAGCCGGAGACAGTTGCGGAAACCATGGCCCAGCTTATTCGGGAGGGTAAAATACGCGCCTGGGGGATCTCGTGCGCTGACGAGGAGTATCTGCGCCGCGCCCACGCCGTATGTCCGGTGACTGCGGTACAGAATGTGTATTCAATGATTGACAGGGACACTGAGAAGCTGTTCCCAGTGTTTGAAGGGCTTGGTATTACGCTGGTGGCATATACCCCTCTGGCAAAGGGTTTCCTGTCAGGAAGGTATACTCAGCGCCCAGAGTTTGATCATCCGGAGGACAACCGCTCAGGCAGGTATCAGTTCTCCCAGGAGGGATTTGAATACTACCAGAAGGCCCTGGACCTGATCCGTACCACGGCCCAGGAAAAGAACGCCACCATGGCGCAGATTGCCCTTGCGTGGATGATGTGTAAAAAGGACTGGATCGTGCCTATACCGGGTACGCGTAGCACTGAGAGGATGCAGGAGAATGCCGACGCTTCAGAGAT
>CALWYO010000080.1 GCA_944385785.1 uncultured Oscillospiraceae bacterium
CATATGTAAATACCGAACCAGTAAATCTTGGATTCTGGTTGCCCTCAGCTGCCGGTGTCCAAAGGCAAATCGCCCCATTTCCAAAACGGCGCTCTACAAATCCACAGGTCACGCCGATAAAATCTGAAGATACCTTCACCTTTCCGTCAAAGTCATTTGAGACAAAACCAAGTATCCCATGGGCCGCATAGTTGAGAACGCACGCTATCAGCTGTCCCTCTTCGTCCACAAACTTTATTGCTGAGAGTGTTTTATCGCTATAGGCGGCGAAGTTTCCATCCTGCATCCAGTAGCCATCTTCAAACAGCCTATCACGGTTCACATTTATGTAGCTCTCTCCTCTGCCGAAGCCATATTTGGCGGGACGCATGGCGGCAACTGCATTTTTAATGGCCTCTACAGTCCCTTCGTATACTACCTGGGTAAAAATTTCAGTCTTTCTCTCAAGCTCTGAGCCTTTTGCGGGCGGTGTTACCTGACCATGATTCTCCCTTGTTGTATACGGTACATCGTGATTGTGGGTCGCGCATATGAGAATATTCTCCGGAGGTATACTACCTGTCTCGGAGATAAGTTTCCTTACCTCGTCCGGAGGCGGGAGTATGCAGAGATCATATGTTGCCACTGCCGCACGGGTTTTCCCGTTGTCAATTACAACGGCGCGGACATAACAGTCATCGTGTATTGCCTCTCGCATCTGACCCCCTATGGAAGTTGGAAACGGAAGCGTTTCCGCTGGGGGCGTTATAATAGCCTTCACAGCTCCAACAAGAAGTATCGCCATTTTTCTTTTCCTCTCATTCAATTTCTGTATATTTAACGGGACACATGTCCAATTTTTAATGTAATTATAAAACTTCCTCAGAAAACAATCAATAGCACACAAAATTTTTGTAATATCTGACAACAGCAGTCGTTATTTTCGGGACTCGTGTCCCGTGTAACCCTTGAAAACTCTTACTTTTAGGCATTTGAGATAATGACGAAAGCGGCGCGGAGATAACTCCGTGCCGCTTAAAATTTTGTCATTTATGAATATTTTCTTTTAAAAATTTCAGAAAACTGTAGGCCGCCAGATTCTCGTCTACATTTTCCGATGCCCAGATATTTATGGCATGTGTTCCAGATATACCTACAAGAGGCAGAACCTTAAGAGATGTTATCCCGTTATATATATCGAGATGCGCTTCTGAGATTATCGAAACGCCGCATCCGTTTGCCAATAAACGGAGCTTACATAGGTTGTCATTTGCTGTAAGAGTACAGTTTGGGACCATTCCCTCATTTACGCACACCTGATATGTCCACTCATACTGTAAATTTATGCCTCTCAGAAATATGAAAGTCTCATCCTTTAATTCTCGCAGGGTCAGAACTTTCCTATACGCCAATCTATGGTTCAATGGTAAGACAACAAAGTACTTGTCCTCCACAAGGCCTGTAGTAATGATTTCGCCGCGAAATCCAATTCTGTTTCTATCGACTATAAAATCAAAAGAACTTACCGGATATTCAATCTTCCCGTAATATCCTGTAAACACAGATATCGTTATGCTCTCACTTTCCCTATGGAAACGCTCCACCAGATCCATTATATGCACATCTTCATAGCGGAACAATATGCTGAACGCCCCATATCTCTCATCTTGGTTTACAGCATTGGTAAGCATCATAACAATCTGCCTGGCAGTAGGCAAAAACCGGCGTCCCTGTTCGTTCAGACGTAATCTCTTACCCACCCTGTCAAACAACGGCTTTCCAAGTTCTTTCTCCAGACGGCGTATAGCCGCACTGAGAGATGGCTGAGAAATATACAGGTCAATTGCAGCCTGAGAAATATTTTCGCAATCAGCTACATGTATAAAATACTCCAGCAACTTTGTATCCATGAAAAAACACCCTTCTATATTTTTGTGTTTTTTCGACTGAACACATACATGGATTATACATGATTTTGTATAAAAATCAACTGAAAATGTATCTATATAGTTAAATCAATATAAGCATATAAAAATACTGTATTTTACTGAACATTTTTCACATGCTATATTTCAATTATCGATTGAACACTTTTGCACTATTTCCAACGCCGAAAGCATAGCTTTTTTGTCTATTTGACAATCTATGCTCTAATTCCCTGCAGCATAAACTCAACTGCATTGTTTACAAACTGACGAGCAGCACCGTGCTCCCGCAAATAGTTTTCTTCTCGCAGCATAATGTGCTCTGTCATGGACAGGGCAGTGAAAAGGAAAGTCAACGGCGACATTGTCTCGTCAAGTTTTTGGCATATACTTCCATCATTGATCCCTATTTTGAAGTATGTAATATGTTGTCCTACGGTGTTGTCCATCCATATGCTGTAATTTTCCGGCGGTGTTATTTCCTTCTCACCGAGATTGTACAGCGTATCAAATTCTTTTATAAACCGTACTTTTTCTAAATTGTTACAAAGTTTTTCTACAAACATGTGCATATAAGTTGCAAAAAGCTCGTATCCGCTGAGGTGTCTGCTCTCGTCAATTTTGACGTCACAAATCGTCATAAGCTCGTTGAGCATCTCCGGCATAATATGAAAGGCGATACTGAGAGTATTTGGGAAATGTCTGTATAATGAACTCCGGCTTATACCAACTTCCTTTGCTATCTGCTTCATCTCAGTCTTTATCATGCCTTTTTCCAGAAAGGACTTTTTGGCTACCTGGATTATTTTTCTATCTAAAGGCGAAAGTTCTTCAGCCATATTTTCAATGTACTCCTTTTGCTTCTTCTTATAAATATCTTCTTTACCAGAAAACTTCCTATTATGAGGCGCAATATCAGCGCCAATGAGTATTAGTCACTTGGGATTTTGGCAAACACAGAATCTTTTGCCTACTTACGTTTAATGGGTGACTTAATGCGCGTGACCGGAGGTCGGTAATTTGCGACAAGTCTCTGGCTTTTATCTAACCGCGTCAATCGGCTTATATAACAAATAAAAATACGCGGCGGATGGCGAGACTGAACAGCACCCCACTTGTTATTCAGTATACCATACTTTCTAACAAATGGGGTGCTGTTTTAGTTTTTAACAGTAAAAAGACGCATTTTAACATATTTTCGCCATTGTTTCAGACTGAGATATTCCTAAATTTTTACAAATCAGCACGGTACAACGCCTAATTTATGGGCTGAGTATAAATAGGAAAAGAAAGTGAGATGAGGTTTATGTCTCTGTCTGAACTCAAGGCAGGCGCAGCGAAACGGTGCATATCGCCAACACTTGATATGCTCCCTCTTCCGAATATGAAAGGTTCTTTCACAGATATAAGAGAGGGAGAGGATCTCACTGTAAGAGCTTTAGTTCTTGATAATGGAGAAAGAAATCTTCTTATGGTTTCATGGGAACTCGCACATGTTCCATGTCCTGACATCATCAGAGCAAACTTAAGTAAGAAGTTTGGATTTAATGACACTGACATGTTTCTTTTCGCTACGCACAATCACCAGTCTCCATTTTTTACAAGCCACAGAAGCCCACCAAAACGAAGCGACGATCAGGAGGGCCCAAGTGACGATGTGCAGAGGAATACTGCCCGATTTACCGAATTAATAATTGAGCGCACTGCGGAGGCTGTCGGCGAAGCTATTGAGAAACTCAGACCGGCCAAATTTGGTTACGGTGAAGGTAAAAGTTACATAAATGTCAACCGAGACCAGTACTATTTCGAGGGCTACTGGATGCAGGGGGCAAATTTTGAAGGCTGCAGCGACAAGACTCTCGCTGTTCTCAAGTTTGTAGACGAGGACGGTAATCTTATTGCAGCTTTGCTCAACTATGCCGCTCACTCAAACACAGCTTTCTGCGAAAACGACATTGACGGCAAGATGAAAGTTACTTGCGACTTTCCTGGGATAGCCTGCAACTTTATAGAAAAGTATTATAAAAAGCACTTCGGCTGCGATGCCATCGTACTTTGGCAGGCTGGTGCAGCCGGAAACCAGAACCCGTACTTTATGGCTGGAAAGCACGTCTATGATCTGGACGGCAATATGCGCGTCAGGGACAGGGTCCCCGGTGCGGCCTATGAGCAGGCCGAGGTCTTTGGCCAGGAGCACGCGATAGACGCCATAAAAATTCTCCGCAATATAGACGCGTCAAAGTCCAAAGTCAACATCACAACTGTAGACGATACATTATATTTCCCATCACAAACATTTCCTGAGGGTGTGGACAGGTCCGCTCATAGGATCATGGTGGACAACATTCAGGAGTGGGCTGGAGTTCTTTCGCCTGAGGACCCAATGCCTGAAAAGCACCTTGTAGATATGATACCCAGTGAAGAAAAGGTCCCAATGAAGGCCCAACTGGTCATAATTGGAGATGTGGCAATCTTTGGTGTTGCCTGTGAACCATATAACGAAATAGGGCTTCTCTGTAAAAAGGCCTCTCCGCTCAGGAAAACTATTATAGCTACCCATATAGGCGAACCATCTGTTGGATATGTATTGGACAATGCTTCAAAAAATCACAAAGTATTTCAATCTTTTGGAACTGTACGCCCCGGTCAGTCAAATGAAATCATGGTAAATGGAATGCTCAATATGTTTGACAAGGCACTTTAATTAATATGTGCCCCTCGCTTGAAAAAGCGTAAATATAGAGGCAAACAAATCTTTTTACAAATGGAGGTAAAAAATGAAAAGAACAAAGTTATTGGCACTGCTGATGGCACTGGTACTTATGCTGGGTCTTTTAGCAGCATGCGGCACTGCCGACCGTCCTGGTCTTGAGGACGACTCTGATACACCTGATGCCGGCAACGATGCACAGAACGGTGACGAGCAGGGCGGTGATGAAAATCAGGATGAGGACTGGATCAGACTGGTCGTCGGTTCAGAGTCCTCTCCTCAGTCCTTCTCCCCTGTTATAAACAGTTGGGGAAATAGCGAGTATCTTGTGGACTCGATGGTATATGAATCTTTGGCTACCATGAATGAAGACATGGAACTTGTGGGCATCTGTGCAAAAGAATGGACCCAACTTGATGAAGAAGGTCTTGAGTATGAGATAGAAATATACGACTATATCCACGATATAGATGGCAATCACATTACCGCAGACGATATCGTATTTTGTTATCAAAATGCACTCAACCAGAATTTTACTAATCTTACCCGTTTTGTGGAGAGCGCAGAAAAAACTGGTGATTACACTGTTAAAATTCGTCTCACGGGGAATACCATTGAATCGCTGTCAAGTGCACTTATAAATCTGAGAGTTTACTCGCAGGCAGCTTACGAGGCTAGTGAGGATAAATTTGCAACAAGGCCTATAGGAACTACTCACTATCGTATGACTGAATTTGAGCCAGGCGGGAACATTGTAGTTACAAGAAACGACGGTGAGTATTGGCAAACTGACGAATCGCTTTGGCAGCGTGAGCAATACGATAATGTTGACGAAGTAGAGATCGTATCCCTTACAGAATCCTCGCAGCAGTCCATCGCCATTGAAACTGGCGAAATTAATATGATGCGGGGAATGAACGCAGCAGTTGTTGACCGTTTTCTGGATAATCCTGACTACAAAATATTTGAAGTACAACAAATAATGACTCGCGGTATCTACTTCTCTGGCGAGGCCGGAAAGCCAACTGCAGATAACCAGCTGCTCCGTCAGGCAATATGTCATGCCATAGACAGGCAAGGTATAGTGGATATAGTTATGGGCGGCAGGGCTACTGTTACCAGCTCATTCACATCTTCTCAGGCAATTGGTTTTAACCAGAAATGGCTTGACGAAGAACTTTACGAGTATGATCCTGATCTTGCAAGAGATTTGCTTGCACAGGCCGGATATGAGCCAGGTGAGCTAACATTAACCTTCCTTACAAACTCATCTGATGAGTGGAGCCGTGTAGCCCAAGTTGTTCAAAGTTATCTTCTTGAAATAGGTATAAATGTTGAGATACAGACACTGGAGGGCGCCATCTTTGGTACAATGTTTAATGATGGTACTCAGTTTGATATGACCATCGACCAAATAGGCGGCAATTATTACTCAGTAATAGTCAATAGCAAGATGGGACAGTCTGGATATGGCGGTAAGAGTAAGACCGGCTTTGTTGATAATGAACTTGAAGAACTTATTCAGATCTGCCGCTATGCAGACGCAACCGAAGAGGACTATGATAATCTCCACTACTATCTGCAGGATCAGGCATACTCCCTGCCGCTTTATGATTCACTTCTTACAAATGTCGTTAGGGCTGATGCTGGTGTTCAGGAACTTGTTTATTCATACAGATTACAAAACTTGCTGAACGCTACAGTTTTTGAATAATTATCTGTTTTCCTGGGGATAGATATAGGTCTATCCCCAGGGATAATGAGGTGACTATATGATTTTTTATATTCTTAAGCGGCTTTTATGGATGATTCCTGTCGTTTTAGGAGTTACTGTCTTGGTGTTCACTTTGATGTACTTTGTGCCTGGCGATCCCGCCCAGATGATGCTCCCAGACGATGCCACAGAGGTTGAAATCCAAGAGATGCGCGAAT
>CALWYO010000081.1 GCA_944385785.1 uncultured Oscillospiraceae bacterium
CTCCTCCCGGTGCCTCATAGTTTGCATGCATCTCTATCTGTCCAGATACCTTGCTGCCAGTCACCACAAATGAATTTGCATTCATGGTATTATTAGAAAGAACTGCATCGGTAGTCCCGCCGTTATCTTCCAAGTTAACAAGACCAGCAATAGCGTTCTCAAAAGTATTACCGGAAATCGTTATGGTATAACCGTTAGAATCCTTTTTATCCGAATCGACATACAAATCCTCAAAATATGCCTTATTATAAAGGTCAGAAGTACCTTTTACCGTATTATTCGTAAAAGAATATGTTCCCTCCGGCTCTCCTACGACACTATTTCCAGCATACTCATGGATAGCAAAAGAGCAGTTGATAAACTGGTTATTATCAATCTTTACTGTTGTGACGTTTGCATTATCCGACTGTCCGCGGATTGCTTCCATAAAACCAGTAAAAGTACATCCCTCGATGGTAAATGAACTGAATGCGCCGATCGAAACAGCTACATTGCCGTTGCCCTGAGCGCTCATATCATTCGTACCGTAAAAAGTACAATTTCTGATCGTAAAATTATCCGCCTGTTCTTTAGACTCACTATGATTACTAATTGCAGCCGTCATATGATGTGTTTGGCCAGCTTCATTTTTATTACCTTCTACATTATTAACAACCTTAATGGTAAGCCCTTCTAGCGTAACATCGTTGGCAGCCCAAAGTTGAATGCCTCCCAAATCCGGTGTTCCTCCTCCAAAGGTTACACCCGCAAGAGTCTCAGCATCTGGATCCAATGTGTTAATGGTTACTTCCGCTCCCTCTGCCGCCTTGACCGTCAAACCATGAAGACCGCTGAGTACGACAAAACGTCCATAAGTGCCGCTCTCGACGATAACTGTCCAGTCTTCTTTATCATCCTTATCATTGATGGCATTGATTGCCGTCTGGATATCGCTGTAAGGCCTCTCTTCACTGCCATCACCGCCTGCGGCTGCATTATCGTCCACGTAGAAAATCTTAACCTCCGGAACCGGCTCCTCTGGTGTCTCCGTTCCATCGCTCCAGTTTGCAAACAAAGTCAAATTTTCCTTGATTTGAATCGAATCGCCGGGCTCATAGAAGGTGTCGCCCATCATATTTTTCCAGTTTATAAACGTGTAGCCTTCCCGCGAAAGTTCGCTCTCTGCCACCTCTGCCAACTGATTATACTGATAAGACTCAGTTTCAGGTACCGTTCCTTCCACATCTCCCGCAGAGGAACCTGTGCGATAATCTAGCTGGTATAGTTTAGCTTGAACAGTGATGGTTGTGCTGCCATTCTCCAGTCGTGTTCCCGAGCTATTGACAATATAAGTGGCTCCATTTTCTGTCACTTCATAGTACACCGCTTCGGTGGATGCATCATCCCAAACCACGCTTTCTTCGTTAGCATCGTCCAATTTGTAAAATCCGGCAAGCAGCTGCTTGTTTCCATCATCTTCGGCAGGAATTAAGGGCACTGTCTGATTTGCACTGCTAAAGGTTGCCGAATAATTTACTGGAGCAAATTTTTCGTCCTCTTGATTCTTGCCAGGTGCCTCCGTTCCATGATAAGTAAGAACAAACGTTAATTCTGTAGATTGCGCCTGGGTGCCATCCTCGCTATAAGGCATGGCAGCAACCTGGGCGCCAAAGGTCAGGTCGGATACAGTAGTAGTCTCATCTGTAACTACAATGGTACAGATTTCAAAACTCGGCAAATAAGCCCCCGCTGCTGTATACTTGTGTCTAAGTGTTGCTTCTCCGGCAGCAATCGCTTTAATTGTAACCGTCGATTCATCGCTTTCCACAATCTCAATACAGCCCTCATCTCCCCCGATGTTCCAGCTATAATCTGCCACGCTTTCACTTCCGGTTAATGTCAATTCCTCGCCCACAGACAATGTATAATCTGTGTCAAAATCATTTGTCTCGATATTGGAAGTATTCTTCTCTATTTCATTCTCGCTTGTTTCATTAGCGACAGCTGTCTCCTGCACTGTCTGACCCTCATTTTCCGCTGCCCTTGCCGACATCGATCCGGGCAACAGGGTTACGCACAGCACCAGCGCACAAAGGACGCTGAGTATGCGTTTTGTTTTGGTTTTCATAAACTTTCCTCCTTGACTTTTCATCCTTCTTTTTTGTCTTTCTAACCCCTTTAACATATGTCTATATTATCGAAGAGAAGGGATAAAATGTCAAGTCAACTCAATATTTGTAGAGTTGTTGTTTTATCATCAATTATTTTATAAAATTAAATTCTGAATTTTTATAACATATCAAAAAATATAGGGTGGAAAATATTTCCTTGTCAAAGTCCCTTTCTCCCTACCTCAACCCATAAATCAGCATATATACGGCATAAAAATCCGTGGGAAGATGCCTTTAACAATATTTCCTTTTGTCTTTTATTAAAAAATATGTTGTCTAAATTTTCCTCTTTGATTTTGACTGAATAGTTTCTATCATTGAGGAAACAGTAGCTTATAAACTTTTATTGTCAGTTTTTTCTCCCAAAACTTTTCTAAAATAGTTCTTTTTAAAGAGACTGAATTTTCATCTCCCTGTTTCCTATTGTTTTTCTTTATTAAACAAATATTCCCTTTTTCATTTTTTGGAAATAAAAGGACATACAAAAACCGGAATCCCTTCCCTGCGAAGAAATCCCGGTTTTTTTGCAGATATGAAGTTACAGATATAGTACGGATACAATATTACAGATACAATATTACAGATACAGTATTACAGATACAATATTGAAGTTGCAATATTAAAATCACATTATTACGGCTGCAATATGGCAGTTACAATACTGCCGCCGCTTCATAAACGGCTCACACCAGACTCAGGGCGTCCTCATCGGCGATCAGCGTGGCGTCGTGATGGAATTTCAGAATCGACGCCGGCACATGAGGGGTTACCGGCCCATGGATCAGGTCGCGGATGATCGGGGCCTTGGCCTTGCCGCTGGCGACGATCAGGATCCGGCTGGCGGACATGATCTCGCCGATGCCCATCGTATAGGCGTAGCGCGGCACCTCCGCCTCGCTGGCAAAGAAACGGGCGTTGGCCTTGATCGTGCTCTCCGTCAATTTTACGCAGTGGGTCTGGTCGGCAAAGTCCTCCGCCGGCTCATTGAAGCCGATGTGGCCGTTGTTGCCGATG
>CALWYO010000082.1 GCA_944385785.1 uncultured Oscillospiraceae bacterium
GTCTATCTTAACTGGTCTTATAATGAAAAAGTAGATAATGCAGAGACAGCAGGAGAAAATTTGGAAGGTCAAACAGAACAGACGTCTACTCAAACACAGAGCGGTACTGAAACAGGAGAACAGGATACGCAAGATCAACAGAACAGTGGTGATGATGCAGGACTCTTTTACACGGGAGAAGACATCGCCACCACATCTAAAAGCAGCTCTGACATCGCGGAATACTTTGCTCAGGTGCGCTTAGAACGCCAGCAGGCTAGGGATGAGGCCTCCATGACACTGGAAACTGTTGCGGCAACTGAAGGGGCGTCACAGGATACTATTGACGAGGCCCTTGCAAAGATGACGCAGATTGCTGAATGGACGACAAAAGAAGCAGAGCTGGAAAACCTTATTACAGCTAAAGGTTTTACCGATTGCGTCGTGTACCTGTCAGAAAGTGGAGCGTCGGTGACTGTAGCGGCTGAAGAAGGGCTATCTAATGCGGCTGTCGCGAAAATTACTGATATAATAGTCACAGAGACTGACTTTACTGCTGATCAACTTAAAGTTATAGAAATAAAGTAAGTAGGTCTTTATTTTTTGCCGGCGTTGTGTTATTATGAATGCTGATAGTTTTGAAATAGGCATGCGCTGTAGTTAAGCGCCTGTCAGCCATATAACATGAGCTTGGAGTGTTTTTTATGGGTGAAAACAGAGAATATGTTACACGTCCCGCAGAGAAAGGAAGCATAAATATTTCTGAGGATGTAATCTCTATAATTGCTGCTAATGCCGTTATGGAGACTGATGGAGTTGCGGCATTATCAACCTCTTTGGGCAAGGACATCGCCGAGCTGCTTGGCAAGAAAAACTTATCCAAAGGTGTTAAAATCACTGTTGAAGATGAGAACATAAAGGTTGATATATATCTTCTGGTGAAGATCGGCACTTCTGTGAGTAAAGTAGGGGCCAAAGTGCAAGAGGCAGTTGCTACGGCGATTGAGTCCATGACTGGCTTTAGTGTATCTGAAGTCAACGTACATGTATGTGGTGTTTCACTCGAAAAGGATAAATAATATCTGCAGATTAAGGCTGGGCGGCGCTATGCCGTCCGGCCTGCTCTGACTAAATTTCCCAGGAGGGCGCGGGGACGGACTCCGCGCGTTTTGCGCTATGAACAGAACTGAGGCCAGAGAAGCTGCTGTAAAGTTGTGCTTTGAGATATCGGCAAAAGAATGCGATTCTGCTGAGGTATTGGACAGATTCTTTAACAGAGAGTACTATGATACCCTCTCTAAAGAGGATAACTCCCTGGGTACTTACCCAGATGAAAAGCAGAGAGAATATATATCTGAACTTGTTAACGGTATCGGTGAACATTCTGCTGAGCTGGACGGATATATCTCCAAATATGCCAAGGGATGGAAATTTGGGAGAATATCGAGGACAGCTTTAGCCGTTATGAAGACCGCCATGTATGAGATTATGTACATGCCGGAAATACCTACGGGGGTGGCGGTGAATGAGGCTGTAGAGATTGCAAAGCACTATGATGAACCTGAGACAGTGGCATTTATAAATGGAGTGTTGGGTTCATTTGTAAGGGAAGAGATGGTGTAGATATGAGACAGCTGTCGCTGGCTTTTGACACAAGTAACTATACTACATCCTGTGCTGTGTTTGACGGCACTGAGGGTAAAAACTCTGGGCGTCTTCTGGAAGTCAGACCAGGTGAACTGGGCCTGAGACAGTCAGACGCTCTTTTTGCACATGTTCGGAGTCTGCCGCAGATTGTGGACGAGATAGATGTCAATGGGGATATAATAGCGGTTGGCGCTTCAGAAAAGCCAAGGGAAACTGAGAATTCCTATATGCCATGCTTTTTGGCTGGAGTTTGTCAGGCGAAAACCATAGCAAAGATTATTGGTGTACCATATTTTGGATTTTCACATCAGCAGGGACATATAGCGGCGGCGGCCTGGTCTGCTGGGCGCATCGAACTTCTTGAAAGAGAACACCTGGCTTGGCATCTCTCTGGTGGAACCACAGAACTTTTGCTTGTCAGACCTTATGGATGTGCTGTACAGTGTGAAATTATCGGCGGTACAAAAGATGTGTCCGCAGGACAGTTAATTGACAGGGCTGGACAGGCCATGGGCCTTGACTTTCCTGCGGGTAAAGCATTGGATGCCATATCAAAAGATGCTCGGAAGAGAGAAAAATACAGACCGAAAGCAGATGGCATGAGCTTTTCGCTCTCAGGAGTAGAGCACAAGATGAAACAGATGGTAGAAAACGGCAGTGAACCTGGCGAGACGGCCTATTTTACGATTGCCTCTGTTATCGAAGCTGTACACCAGGCGACAGAAGAGGCTATCAAAAAATATGGTGATATGCCGGTGCTGTTTTCAGGAGGAGTTGCATCAAACTCACTTTTGCGGGAGATGACTCCTGATGGAATATTCTCTGAGCCTAAATATTCAACAGATAATGCCATGGGAACGGCAATTCTTACAATGAGAGCGGTGAAAAGCGGTGGAAGGCAGAATTTACAAAGTTTCTGAACTCAACGAGTATATAAAAGGTATCCTCGATTCAGATACAAACCTTGCACAAGTCTACGTCCGCGGAGAATTGTCCAATTATAAGGTGTATCCGTCTGGCCATCATTATTTTACGATGAAGGATGAAAACGGTGCGCTGCGCTGTGTTATGTTCAAAAGCAGCGCGGTGAAGCTGAGATTCAAGCCTGAAAGTGGCATGCGCGTAATTGCCTTCGGACGAGTGACCGTATATCCTCGTGACGGGGCCTATCAACTCTACGTAGGTGCTTTGACACCTGACGGGGTTGGAGATTTACAGTTGGCTTTTGAGCAGCTTAAAGAGAAGCTCTTTAAAGAAGGACTTTTTGACAGAGAACATAAAAAACCTATTCCCAGGTTTCCTGCAAAAATCGGAGTTATTACATCTTCTGCAGGTGCCGCTGTGCACGATATTATCAGAGTTTTGAGGAAACGATGGCCATTAGGCAAAGTAATACTTCTGCCGGTTAGAGTGCAGGGCGTTGAGGCGCCGCCGGAAATAGTCGGAGCTATAAGATATGCTAACAGACATTCGGTGGCCGATGTGCTTATTGTTGGAAGAGGCGGCGGTAGCCTGGAAGATCTATGGGCTTTTAACGATGAACGGGTTGCGCGGGCGATTTATGATTCTGAAATACCTGTAATCTCTGCTGTGGGGCATGAACCTGATGTAACTATTGCTGATTTTGTCGCAGATCTAAGGGCCGCTACGCCTTCCAATGCTGCTGAGCTTTGCGCCCCTGACAGGGAAGAGCTGATGGAGTATATTGATACTTATGGAGAGAGAGTTTGTCAGGCTGTTGAGAGGCGGCTGAAAATATTACGGCAGAGATTGGAAGCAATTTCAGAGAAACGAGTTCTGGTGTCTCCAAAAGTATATGTGGAGGACAGACGCCGGACTGTGGATGCTCTTGCAATGAGGCTGCGGGCAGAAATGTCTGCCGCCATAGCCAGGGAACGGGCTGCATATGCCGCTGCGGCAGGTAAATTAGATGCAATGAGCCCGCTAAAAGTATTGGGACGCGGTTATTCCATAACAAAAAGGCG
>CALWYO010000083.1 GCA_944385785.1 uncultured Oscillospiraceae bacterium
GACTTGACGTCAAGGCCATGAGGACTACTAAAGATCAGGACAGTTATAAGCACTTGGAGAACAGCCTTAAAATTTTCAAGGCATTAGAGGATAAAGTCGACAGATTCGATTACGAATTCCAGAAAAAATGTGTGGCAAACAGAGATTTTGAAGGACTCGAAATGTACGTTATGAACCTGCTTATGGGCATAGTGTAAAATTGAGCTGAGTATACAGAAAGGAGAGGCGATACAATGAGCAAACTTATAAATCAGGAGTCCATCCCTGCGTTACTGAACGAGATGAGCGTCAGAGAAAAAGTGGACCTTATCGTAGGCAAATCGTTTTTCACAACTCAGGAGTTTCCCAAGTACGGCATCCCCTCCATCAGGTACTTAGACGGCGCCACAGGTGTAAATCTCATGCAGTATCTGGGAGATTTAGCTGGGCTTCAGGCCGCTGAAAAAGCCAAAGAGAACACCGGCGGCGGTTCAAACAATGAGAGCGGCTCCTCCATGATGGGATATGTAAAATATGCCTCCAACCACGACCCACTGCCAGAGGATATGTCCCAGGAGATAAAAGAACTTATCTATAATCTGCGAGAACTCTTAGATAGCGTAAGGCCAAACGGTGAGGAGCCGGGATGTTTCCCGCCGGGGATGCTCCTGGGCGCGACCTGGGCGCCGGAGATAGTCTATGATATAGGAAAAGCCGTCAGCCGCGAGGCTATGGCCTATGGAGTGGACGTTCTGCTGGGCACCCCCAACACAAACATCCACAGGGATCCCAAAAATGGCAGAGTATTCGAATCTTTTTCAGAAGATCCATATCTAAGCAGCAAAATGGCTCCTGAGTTTGCAAAAGGCGTCCAGGACCAGGGCATACCGGCGGACGTAAAGCATTTCGCAGCCAACAATCAGGAGACCCTCCGGCAGGGCATAAACGAGCATATTTCGGAGCGCGCCCTGCGGGAAATCTATCTGCCCGGCTTTGAAGCGGCGGTTAAAGAGGGCGATGTAGCAACCGTCATGAGCGCATACAACTCCATAAACGGCGTACCCTGTGCTCATAACTCCTGGCTTTTAACTAAAGTTCTGAAAGACGAATGGGGATTTGAGGGCCAGGTTGTCTCTGACTGGGGGGCTGTCTACGACCAGGTAGCGGCATTAAATGCCGGAAATGACATGGATATGCCAGGCCCCAGAGGAAAAGAGGCGTTATATAAGGCTGTGGAGTCCGGAGAGATACCCCTGGAGCGGCTCAACGACGCAGTGTCCAGAATGCTCAAGCTCATACTGAAAACACCTCAGTTTAACGGGCGGAAATATACAGTCATAGATAATCAGCTGTCAAAAAACACCGCATATGCCGCAGCAGCAGAGGGCATAACTCTTCTAAAGAATAACGGGGTCCTGCCTCTTCAAAAAGGCGCAAGTCTGGCTTTATTTGGAAAGTTGACTGAGCGTTTTATGGAGTCTGGTTCAGGCAGTGCCCAGGTGGATACCAGAAAGTTTACAAGTCTTCCTCAAGAACTGAGCAGATACACTCAAAACATCCTTTTAGACACCATTGACGACAGTACGGACGTTGTAATAATCACTGCCGGCGCCTCCGGCCAGGAGGGCAGCGACAGACCTGATATGGACTTTGATCAGGACGACAAAGCGATGCTGAAAGAGGCCCTTTCCGCCGCAAAAGCAGCTGGGAAAAAAACAATACTGCTGCTCAATGTTGCAGGGCCGGTTGAGTTATCAGAGTACATGGATGATTTAGACGCGCTGGTCTGTCTCTTCTTCCCTGGAATGGAGGGCGCCAGAGCAACAGCGGATATACTGTTCGGCCAGATAAATCCCAGCGGGAAGCTGCCCCTCACCTTCCCGAAAACCTACAGGGACTGCCCCGCCAGCATAAACTTCCCTGGCGAGTTTGGAGAAGTCACCTACGGCGAGGGGATATTTGTGGGCTATCGCTACTACGATTATAAGGGCATAGAGCCTCTTTTCCCCTTTGGCTTTGGCCTTTCGTACACGGATTTCCAGATAACGGGCATTGAGCTATCCTCCAGCTCTTACAGCAACAGCGATACCGCGCCTCTGACAGCCTACGTTACCGTCAAAAACACTGGCGCCATGGCCGGCAAAGAGGTCGTGCAGGTATATGTCCGTCACATCAATTCCACCCTTTTAAAGCCCGACAAGGAGCTGAAGGCCTTCGCTAAAGTCGCTATAGATGCCGGCGAGGAAAAAACTGTTGCCATGGAGCTTTATCCCAAGTCCTTCGCCTCGTATGACACTGAGCTTCAGGCCTGGACGGTGGAGCCCGGAAAATATGAAATACTCGTGGGAAATTCATCTAAGAACATACAGGCGACTGTCCCTCTTTCCATCGTTGGAAAAACCCCATACGGCTACTCCCTGCGCTCCTCCTGCGGATTTTTATCTGAAAGCGCCGAGGCAATGGAGGTCATAGGTCAGGTGCTCGGCAAGGCCTTCGATCCTGCAAAGTTCAGAAGCCAGAGCATATACTTTGTGGCCACGCCTCTTCGCAGATATCTAAGGCGAATCGAGTCCCAAATCGCCGATAGTCCCGAGAAGCTGCAGGCTGTGCTGGACGAATTAGACGCACGTCTCAGGCAGATAGACGTCATAGTCAGCTAAAATGAAAAAGCAAGTGATAGTGGCTGGACACATCTGCCTGGATATTACCCCCGTTTTCACCCAGAGGACCTCTGGAGACAGCATAAAGCTGTCTCCAGGGAAGCTGATAGAGGCTGGCGCCGCCGATATACATACGGGCGGCGCAGTGGCAAACACCGGCCTTGCTTTAAAAAAGCTCGGAGCACATGTACGCCTTATTGGTAAAATAGGCGATGACGCATTCGGAGATATTGTTGAGGAAAGATTTAGCGCCTATGGTTTGCAGGGGGAGCTTATACGTGAATCAAATTCTTCCACCTCCTACTCGATAGTACTTGCTTTTCCAGGGGTTGACCGTATATTCCTCCACAACCCTGGAGCTAATAACTGTTTTACAGCCGAAGATATACCCTCGGAGCTGCTCTCTGAAGCCGGTATATTTCATTTTGGCTACCCGCCGCTGATGCGCTCTATATATGAGAATAACTGCGATGAACTTGTGCACATAATGCGTCTGGCTAAAGAGCAGGGTGCGGCGACATCTTTAGACCTGGCTGCAGTAGATCCTGCTTCCCCTGCCGGCATGGCCGATTGGCGTTTGATCCTTCAGCGGGTGCTGCCATATGTTGATTTTTTTGTCCCCAGTATAGAGGAAGTGTGCTTTATGCTGGACAGAAGTCGATACGAAGACTGGCAAAGCAGGGCGGCAGGTCGCGATATAACCGAGATTCTCTCTCTGGAAAACGATATCCGTCCTATTGCTGATATCTGCCAGGAATTAGGTTCAAAAGTACTTCTGCTGAAATGTGGGGCAAAGGGCATCTATCTGCGGACTGCCCAGGAAGATTTGCTAAATGAGATTGGAACAAACCTTGAGTTGGACGCCGCATCCTGGTCCGATAGAGATATATTCGAGCACAGCTATGTGCCGGATAAAATCGTCTCCGGCACAGGCGCAGGAGATACCTGCATTGCCGCCTTCCTGATGTCTGTTCTGGAGGGGTACGGTCCTGAGATGTCCTTACATCTCGCCGCAGCCGAGGGCGCCTCATGTGTCGAGGCTTACGACGCCCTGGCAGGCTTAAAAACACTGGCTGAACTTGAAGAAAAGATAAATTCCGGTTGGAAAAAAGTATCTGATTTATCGTCTGTAAACAGTAAATAGGTGGCAGTTTTATAATGGCAGCCAGCGGTAAGAAAATATTGACGGCAAACCGATTTAACGGTCGGTGGATATGTTGTATCAGAAAGCGGGAAAGAGGTCAATGACCTCTTTCCCGCTTTCTGATATCGCCTGGAATAATAGAATATATTTTTTGCTTTCGCGGATTTACGCTTTACCGCCCTTTCAATATGCAAAAATCTGTAAAGGGCATAAGCGCAAAGTTATCTTTGAGTATTTTCCTGTCTTTGCTATGTCTTTTACTTATCTTTAGTTATCTGTATATTAACTTTGTCGCTTTACTTAAACCAATAGCGAGTATCAACGTTATAATCTCCTCAACAAGGGGCGCAATCCAAATTGCATTGACTCCAAAGAGCATAGGAATAACAAAAATGGCAAGTGCTTTTACTACAATCCTCTGCTAATGGCTATTATGTCTGCGGCCCCGTCCTCTTTGTAGAAAAAAGAAATAATGTAGCCAAATAAAGATTTTATTTTTTCATAAAGACACCTCCATAAAAAGGAAATAGGACAAAGCCTTTTTAGCCTTACCCTGCCGCATAAAAATAAAGCGGGATAAAGCCCAAACGGACTTATCCCACTTCAACAATCTTATTTGATTGCAAGTCCTCTGGCAAGCGGATTTATTTTAATGGAGCAATTTTAATGTCAACAGTCCTGCCTATGGCAGATTACTCACTGTTGTAGGTTTTTCAAAAATATTGGACGGCGGCCTCGGTAGGAGAAAGCCGGCAAAGTGGCCTCATGGGAAAGTTCTTTGAAAACTGAAACTGCGTGAGAACAGTTAAACCATTGAGGGCTAAAGAGAAAACAGGACAGCATGGCAAATTGTCATGCTGTCCTGGAAGGTAGGATTACTTCTCTATGGATGGACACAGCTAAAGGCAGAGGCACATTTCGTATTATAGAAATTTTCAGTCTTTCTTTTCCCTATCGCCTTTGTCCTTTTTTTCCTTATCTTCCTTATCTCCGGAAGAATTGGATTCCTCTGGCGCGGGATCGCATTTCCGCACTGTGGCCGCCACGATTCTCCTGTCTTCAATCCGCTCCACATGGATATGCAGGCCATAGACTTCAACATCCAGCACAGTTCCGTCCTTCGGTATGGTGTGGAGGCAGCTGAAGACAAGTCCGCCCAGAGTATCAAAGTCCAGATCATCAGGTAGCTCTACGTCAAATATTTCCGCCATTTCCTGGATATCAGCACTGCCGCTGACTCTCCACAGACCGGGTTCAATCTCCTCAAATTCGGCAGGCTCAGATGGGTCAAACTCATCGTAAATATCGCCTACAATCTCCTCTAAAAGGTCTTCCATGGTTACAAGTCCCGCTGTGTCGCCGTACTCGTCAACTACGATGGCTATATGGACCTTTTTCGTCTGCATATCCTGCATAAGAGTCGACGCCTTAAGAGTATCCGGCACAAAGTATGCCGGTCTCAGTAACTCTTTTAATGGTTTTGGAGTATCGCTAAGCTGGTCCAGAAGGAATTCCCTCACATTAAGTATTCCCAGGATATCATGTATGTCTTCATCGTATACGGGATACCTTGAAAGGCCAGTCTCCTTAACGGTCTGTTCTATCTCCTCAACAGTCGCGTCCACAGAAAACGCCTCGATATCCGACACATGGGTCATAACATCCCTGACTGTATAGTCCCCAAATTCAAAGACGTTGTCTATCCATTCCTTCTCTTCGCTCTCAATGGTCCCTTTGGCTTCGCCCAGGTCCACCATCATGCGTATCTCTTCCTCAGTTGCAGTTTCCTCTTCAGCCTCTGTTTTTAAATGGAGAAGTTTTAGAAGGCCGTTTGTGGAGGCAGACAGAAGCCATATTACCGGCTTCATCACAAAAGCCATGGCTGAGATGATTCCACACGCCATCTTTCCCACCTGAAGAGGCTTCTGCATTGCTATTCTCTTTGGCGTAAGCTCGCCCAGTACCAAGGTAAAATACGAGAGTATTACTGTTATAACAATAACAGAAAGAGTATTTAAAGTGCCCATTGAAAATACCTGGAAGTTAAGGTCATTGTAGACCCACTCCGCCAGCAGTTCGGCAAAGTTGTCTGCTGCAAAAGCACTGTTCAAAAATCCAGATAAAGTAATGGCAATTTGTATGGTGGATAGAAAATCATTCGGTTCTTCCACCAGCTTCAGAAGTTTTCCGGCCTTTTTGTCTCCTTCTTCTACCAATTTCTTCAGTTTACTTGGGCTCAGGGAAATAACGGCGATCTCGGTCATAGCAAAGAATGCGTTTACTAAAATCAAAACCACCTGTAATATCAGGTTACTCAAAAACTATTCTCTCCTTACAATTTTTGCTTTTAATTACTTATTCGGCGGGTATGTTCTGGTCTACAAGCGCATTCTCATAAATAGACACAAAAAGACACAGCCTCCCGCAAAACGCTGCGGCAAGCTATGCCTTAACAACATACGGTATTCATTTCGGTCCGCCTCACTACTGTCCGCGTCGTCCATGTTTTTAACCGTGTTTCCTTTCTAACAAATTTTTGAATAAAACAACTGGGTTTTATTATACATTTTTCCCATCTGTTTGTCAACGCACAAAATCCTACCCTCATTCCACTTTCTAATCTTAAGCTTGTTAACATAATTTCATATCTCTTTCTTGAACATCGATATCTTTTTATATTTTTGTTTAAAAGAGCAAGTACCTGCTGATCAAATGGAAAAGTATTTGTATAATCAGTTCGGAACAAAATCTGAGCTGCCAAAGTCAAAATTCCAGTGCCGCTAACCTGGCGGTTAAAAACAAGAACAAATTATCAAAAGGAGAAATAATATGAAAAAGTTTTTCGCACTAATCTTGGCAGTGATAATGGTACTGACTCTCGCTGCCTGCACCAACCAGGACCAGGATGACAATGACACTTCTGACAATAACACTGAGGATCAGCAGGAATCCCAGGAGCCGGACGAGGGCCAGCAGGAGTCTCAGGACGACCAGGGCAACCAGGACGAGAGTGACTCCCCAGAGGGTGAGAACGATCAGGAGCCCGTTATAGACGGCGACGTGCCGCCCCAGGATGATACCGGCAGTTCCAATACTCCCAGCACGCCTGACTCGGGATCCAGTTCTAACTCAGGTTCCAATTCCGGCTCAAGTAGTTCCGGTTCCGGTTCCGGCTCCGGCTCTAATTCTAACTCCGGTTCAGACTCTCAAGGCGACAGTTCCGGCTCAACCGGCGGCTCAAATACTGAAGAGCCCAGCGAACCTGCTGACAGTGGAGAGTCCTCCGGAACAGCCGACCTCTCCTCAACGATGGCTTCAATACTAAACGGAGTAGCTGATTTGCCGGCAGTTTGGGACATACCGCTGGATTCTGAAAACTTTGAATTCTACGCCTTCATTCCCTATGTAGATGGCTATAGAGGACTTGCCAGCGACGCAATGATAGGATCCATTGCCCATTCCTGCGTACTTGTTGAGGTTCCTGACGGCACCGACGTCCAAAGTGTTGCCGATTCTATCGAAGCAAATGCCAATCCAGCAAAATGGATCTGCGTCACCGCAGAAAAAACCACCGTCTCTGTAAACGGAAACCTCATACTTCTTGTTATGACCAGCGCCGCAGCTGCTGACGCAATAGTGGCAAATTTCCAGGCACTTTAATCTGATGCGCCCCTGCGCGGAGAGGACTATATATGCTGTTTTCCAGCCTCACATTTATATATGTATTCCTATCGGCAGTTTTGCCCATATATTTTATCGCTCCCAAAAAATTAAAAAACCACGTCCTTCTTGTTGCAAGCCTGATATTTTATCTGTTTGGAGAGCCGATATGTGTAATCCTATTAATTATATCGTCCCTTAACGACTGGTTGCACAGCCTGTATATCGAAACTCATCGGGGCACCAGAGGGGCAAAAATTGCCCTTATATCTTCCATAATAGTCAACCTTGGACTGCTGGGATTCTTCAAATACGCCGATTTCTTTATAGGGACCGTAAATGCAATCCTGGGGACGAATATCCCGCTTCTGGGAATACCCCTCCCCATCGGCATCAGTTTCTTTACATTCCAGACTATGAGCTACACCATAGATGTATACCGCGGAGAAACCCATGCCAAAAAAAATCTTGCCACCTTTGCCACCTTTGTCTGTCTGTTTCCCCAGCTGATTGCCGGACCGATTGTGCGGTACACTGACGTGGAGGCTGAGCTGGAGGAGCGCAAGTCGACGCTGGACGGTGTCTCCTCCGGCATCTCCCGCTTTGCAGTGGGCCTTGGCAAAAAAGTGCTTATAGCGAATATGATGGGCGAGCTCTGCTCCGCCTTCCGGGCCAGCGATGAAAGGTCTGTGCTGTTTTACTGGCTCTATGCCATAGGGTTTACACTTCAGATTTACTTTGACTTCTCAGGTTACAGCGACATGGCCGTAGGCCTTGGCAGGATGTTTGGTTTTAAGTTCCCCGAGAACTTCAATTACCCCTTTATCTCCAAAACCATAACCGAATTCTGGCGGCGTTGGCATATGACCCTCAGCACCTGGTTTCGGGACTACGTTTACATACCTCTCGGCGGAAACAGG
>CALWYO010000084.1 GCA_944385785.1 uncultured Oscillospiraceae bacterium
AAGGTAGCTGTTATGACATCTGCAGAAGCGGTCGCCTGGCAGCAATCGCTCCATATCTGAGAGCCTCATTCTGAAAGTCTGTTCCCCGCTTTGGAGCTTTGCAACAGAGAGATGGTCGCGGCTCTCCACATACAAAAGCTCATCCAGGGGTAGTACAGTAATGCCGGCGCCGGTCCTTATAGACACGCTCTCCGGCCTGTGATTCAGCCGCAGATCCGTGATAATCGCCTGTTTCAGCTCTTCCCTGTCCACAGGCTTTATAAGGTATTGAACCGGACGGACTTTATATCCATCTTTCAGAAATTCCTGACTGCTGGTAATAAATATTATGCTGACACGATCATTCCACAAGCGCAGCTCCTGGGCCAGCTCCATACCGCTTTTGCCATCCATAATAATATCAAGGCACAGCAGATCGAACTCCGTACCCGAGGCCATCCGTGCCTCCAGGTCTTCCCCGCTGGAAAAAGCGGCGACAGAATGGGACACATCCAGTTCCCTGAGAATTTCCCCGCACATTGTACACAGGTTCTCCCGTGAGAGCTGGTCGTCCTCACAAATTGCCACCCGGTACATAAACTTCACACCTCGATCTCAGGATTTTGCCTGTACATAGTACCATATTTTCTCCTGAAAAACAAGAAACCGCCGGCTGAATATGCGCGTCTGAGGTGCTATCGGTTTCTGCCCTTATTTGCCCTTATCGGAGAGTTCCTCCGCCAGTTTGAGTATCTTCGGAGCCATCCGCTGCCGCTCCCGCTTTGTAATGCGGCTATACACCGGATATGCGCCGGCCACCATACATATGCCTATAAGCCCTACGGCCACTCCCAACGCAAAAAGTCTGTCGCCCCAGACCATTGTGCAGCACATGCCAACGCCCAGTATGAGGCAGCCTGCCACCCCCATGATTATGGAGATTACAGTTCCTTTTTTTGCGGTGCTGCGGTCAAGATGCCGAAGCTGCTCCATTTTGTCTTCAGTATCCTCTCGGGGCAGATATTTCTTTTTTATGTTCTCTATCTCCTCCTGCCTCTGGGCGGAGTAGGTGTATTCAAAAGTATCATTGTTCCTGTCTTCCATTTCAAAGCTCATTTCCTTTCATCATATAGCCTGGGGCCATATGCACTGTCCAATATTATCCCCTCTGCGCTCTGTCACTTTTTCCCATCTCCTCCAGCCTCTTTGTGGAGCGGATTACCATATAGGAACCTATAGCCACCACTATTATGCAGGCAATACCGCCTGTAGAGGCCACCATGGCCCTTCGGAAAAATTCCGAGTCCTCCGCCGCCCCTCCAAACTGGGACAGCATGGCCGTCTCCAGCGACAGCATTGACACCAGCGCCGCCGCCATATTCACCGCCTTTGCCGCAAACATAACTGGGCTTTTGTACCGGCGGTACTTCACCAGGTTTATTATCGCCATCACTGTGATGTAAAAGGTATACATCGCCATCAGGTATATAAGGGAGCCTGCGTAGTGGAAGCTCCTGTTCTGGCTAATCACCAGTATAACCACGCCCGCCATGGCTATATTCATCGCTATGAGCATGGCCCCGCAGGCCCTGCACCGCCTGAGTTCCGCCTCCATATTCTCTCCAAAGCCGTGTCTGTGGACGTAACGCACCATGGTAAAACGCATCAGAGACAGGAAAAAATAGTACACCGCCAGAGTTGCAAACCATACTGACCTGTAATATATGCCGGAAAATCCGTTTACCGCCGCGTAGAGCAGGTTTATTGCCAGGGAGGCGTGCAGCGACACGTTAAGTCTGAAGGGAACGTCGTCCATAAAACGTCTGGCCTTGGGATTTTTACGCAGCAGCGACTTGAAGTTAATCAGCTTCGGCACGACGCCTGTACACGCAACAGTCAGCCCATAGGCGGAGACCACATAGGCGACATAAGCTACCGGATTCTCCTCTCCGGCGATTAAAAAGGTGTATGTCAGCAGCGCAGCCCCTGCCAGGGCGCTTATCACAGTAACTGCCGCTCCTGGAAACAACATGCGGCGCAGGACTCTCTTAAACTTCTCCATCGCTTTTTCTCCTGAGCTTCACTGTAAATGTGCTGCCTTTGCCCACCTGGCTGCTTACGGAGATATCTCCCCCTATTATGTCAATTACCCGTTTTACCAGGGCAAGGCCGAGCCCGTTCCCCTGGGTGGCGTGGGAGGCGTCCCCCTGGTAAAACTTCTCAAAGATATGCCGGCCCACGTCGGCAGGTATTCCGCAACCGGTGTCCGACACCTGTACAATGGCAAACTCCCCCTGGGGCTTCAGTGACAGGGAGATTTTACCGCCCTTATCTGTGAACTTCACGGCATTGGAGAAAAGGTTGTTCCAGACCAGGGACAGCAGCTCTGAGTCCGCCTCCACCATAACCGTCTCCTGAATATCCGTCTCAATCTCCAGCTCTTTCTTCTCCCAGACGTTTTCGAAAGAGAGAAGGCACTGGCACAGCTGTTCGCCCAGGTCGTAGGTTTCAACATTGGGGTATATCTGCTGATTCTCCAACTTGTTCAGCTTGAGTATATTCGTTATGAGATCTGCAAGGCGCCTGGAGGACTCCCTTACGGCCTTGGCGTATTCTATCCGCTTCTCCTCCGCAAGCCCCGGCTGCTGGAGCATTGTGCCGTAGTTTTGCATAACGGACAGCGGCGTTTTAAGTTCATGTGACACATTTGCTATAAAGTCAGTACGCAGCGTCTCCATGCCGGAGAGTTCCTGTGCCATCCTGTTGAAACAGTCTGCGATAACGTCAAACCCGCCGGTGCTGTCAATACCCCGCAGAGGCGGTATCCTCACTGAAAAATCGCCTTTTGTCATCTTCTCAGCTGCCTTTACTATCTGACGCACGGGCCGCTCCACCATATATTTGCGGCGAATGCCGTCTATAGCCGTGCACAGGGCGCTCAGCAACAGCACATTTAAAAATGTGACTTTGGCGGCCAGTTCTATATTCTCCTGGGTCAGGGATATACCTGTTATCCTGGTCATTGTATCTAAAAACAGGACAAGGCAGCAGCTGATGACAAAAGCCATCAGCAGAAAAAAGCTCACATATTGGCGCAGGATGAAAATCCATCCGCTGCGCTTTTTCTTTTTCTCCCCGTTCATTTTAAAACCGCCTTATAGCCCAGTCCGTGGACCGTCACTATCTCAAAGTCCTTACAGTCTGAGAATTTATCTCTCAGTTTTGTCATATATACATCCACAGTGCGGGGGCCCGAGGATGACGCGCTGTCCCAGAACTCGTCCATAAGCTGGGAACGTGTAAATGTCTTTTTCGGGTAAGACAGCAGCTTGTAGAGCAGATTAAACTCCCTTACAGTGAGGGCTACCTCCTGTCCGTCAAGATACGCGCTGTGCTCCTCAGCGTCCAGGGTAAGGCTGCCCACAGTGAGTTTTTTACTGCTGACTATCCTGGCCCGCCTCATAAGGGCCTCTATTCGCAGCAGAAGCTCGTCCAAATCTATGGGCTTCACCATATAGTCGTCTATTCCGGCCTTGAAGCCCCTGCGTTTAGACGTCATATCGTCCCGGGCAGTCATAAAGAGAATGGGTATCTCCTGGTTCAGTTCTCTGACCGTCTGTGCAAATTCAAAGCCGTCTATGCCCGGCATCATTATATCCGAGATTATCATATCCATCAGCGTGCCGCCGTAGAGCACATCATAAGCCTCTGTGGCGCTCAGACATCCCGTGGCTGCGTAGCCGTTCTGGTTAAGATATGAGCATACGGTCTTATTGAGATCCGCGTCGTCTTCCACAACCAATATTCTGAACATGTTCCGATACCCCCCCTTGTTTTTTTAGATTATATCACATATATGTTAAAGTTTTGTTTATATTTCAGCTTTTACTGCAAAATATCTGGCCTGGGCCATTTAAGTCCCAGGCCGTCCGAATGGCAGTTACGCCTGATCTCCGCCGTCCTTTTTATCATTATCGGCCGTCCCATGGGAGAGTCTCTCTTTTGCCTCCTCTACGCTCTCGCCTTCTCTGGTAAAAAGTTTCTCGATAAATTTGTCGCTGACCTTGTTAAAGCCGTTTACCGCGCCCTCTTCCACTTTCTTATACCCCTCTACAACGCCGTGTTCAATGGCCTTGTAGCCGCTGACAACGCCCTTTTCTATTTTTTTGTAGCCTTCAATAACGCCCTTTTCTATCTTCTCGCCCGTCTCGGTAATTTTATTATCTGACATTGTTATCTCTCCTCAATATAATATCTTGTCCTTTTTGTTCTTTCCCATCAGTCTGACAGCTCCCGTTATAAGTCCGGCAGTCATGGCTATTCCGGTTAAAGCGATAATGAATTTCCACATAACTCTCATCCTCTCTCTATTCCTTTTATCACAGGTATCAGGCACATAAGGGCCACTATTCCCACAATGCCCACGGCTATTCCAGAGACCATCATGCCCCAGAGCATGGTCATGCACATTCCCAGGCCCAGCAGCAGCGCGCCGGCGACGCCAAGAAGTGCGGTTCCAATGCTCTTTCCGTTAAAAGAGATCAGCCTCTTTCCCGACATCTTCCTGCGGACCGGCAGTATCCCAAGGAGCACAAGTGCTCCGGCGCCGCCCATGATCTCCCCCTGGGTCATAAGGCCCCACTCAGGCAACAGACACATGCACATACCAATGGCAAAGAGTATGCCGCCCACAGTCCCCATAACAAGAGTTGCAAAATTGATCTTTTTCATAACTGTGTCCCCCATATAATTTTTACCGCGTCTCCGCTTTTGATGGTCCTATCATAGGCGCCATACGTTTTAAAATTGATTATAAAGTGTTAGAGAAATATTAAAAGCGCGTCCTTTAAAAGGACGCGCTTTTAATATTTCAGTCTCTTCTCACTATCGCCTTTTGCGGGCACAGGGGTAAGCACCTGCCGCAACGGAGGCATCTGCCCTGGTCTATCACCGCCGGCGTCCTGGAGGTATCCACACACCGTTGGGGGCACGCCTGGGCGCATACACCGCAGCCCGTGCAGCCCTTTTCTATGAAGTAGCCTGCGGAAGGCGCTGCGGCGGCGCCTATGGCTATGCCGTCCCGCACAACATGGGAGGGATCGCTGATATCAAAATACTCCCCCTGGGCCTTATATATGCAGAATACCTGAAGCGCATCGGCCGTGTCCCCCGGGTATATCTCCCCCATATACGGGTTCTTTTCAAATATCTCCCTCAGCTTTCGGCTGCCTATACACCGGACCCAGCCGCAAATGGACACCGCCGCCTTCCCCTTCACCGCCGAGACCGCCAC
>CALWYO010000085.1 GCA_944385785.1 uncultured Oscillospiraceae bacterium
CATGACGTTTGCTGAAGTATTTCATAAGCAGAGCACGGAACAGACTATTGGAGAAAAAAGCATAGCGTCATATGACCGTACCTATGATGTTTTCGACCCATTAAATAATTTGCAATTCAGGAAATTGTAAACTAAGGACTATCAAGAGATTGTTGATAAATACACTGGCAAGTCATACTCAATGCGGTCAAAGCCTAAAAACCTATTAACTCAGATATACACCCAGGCCATACATGAGGAAATCTGCACAACAAATTTTGCAAAGTCTATTAATATAGGTAGTAAGACCGCGGACAACACGATGCTGGCAATTTTAGAAAACGGGAATATTATACTTTGTTAGATCGACTGGGGATAGGTCGCAAACTGCCCCACACTACACGTCATACATATGCATCAAGAGCCGTTAAAGAGGGGCTTGCGCCGGAGCTTTTACAAAAAATGTTGGGTCATACAGACTACGCTGTGACTGCTATCATTTACACTCATATCGATACCGATACTTTAGTAAAATCCGTCGACTTTACTAACAAGCTCTAATTCCCAATAAAAGTAAAACCCTAAAGCCGCACGGGCTTTAGGGTTTTCATGGAGCTGGTGGGGTGACTCGAACACCTGACCTGCTGATTACGAATCAGCTGCTCTACCGGCTGAGCTACACCAGCATACTCCTACCGGCAAATATTATACTCAAACTACCGGAACTTGTCAATGATAATAACTTTATCCGCTGGAATATCATTAAGCATGTCCCTTTTCCAGTACATTTTATGTTAATTCTGGTTTCAAAAACGCTCACAATTTAATTTCCTATTTCCGCACTTCATCTGCAAGTGCCCTTGCCTGCGCCGCCAATTCCCGAATACGTTCAAAGCTCCCCTTATAAATCATGTCTTCTTTTACCATCCAGCTGCCCCCGCAGCACAATATCTTATCGTAAGATAAATACTCCTTAAGATTTTCGGCGTTTATCCCTCCAGTAGGCATAAATTTCACATTTGTATATGGCGCTGCTATCGCCTTAATCATGGCCAATCCTCCCGCCTGTTCCGCTGGGAAAAACTTCAAAACATTTAAACCGCGTTTTACACCCTGTGCCACTTCAGAAGGCGTCATACATCCGGGGAATACCGGTATGCCTTTCTCCATACAGTAATCTACTATCTCCGGATCAAATCCCGGACTCACAATAAACCTTGCCCCTGCACCCGTGGCTCTGTCCACCTGATCAGTGGTCAATACGGTTCCCGCTCCCAGCAGCATGTTCGGATGGGCCTTGCTCATGCAGTATATGGATTCCTCAGCAGCAGCAGTTCGAAAAGTCACTTCCGCACATGGAAGTCCACCATTTATCAGCGCGTTGGCAAGAGGCACGGCATTTGCTGCATCGTCCAACACTACCACTGGGATCACAGCACATTTATACAACTGTTTGTCAATCGCCCTCATACAAGAGTCCCTTCTCTCCATCATCTACTAATATCAAAGTCCTTGTTAAAATATCTCTTTATCAGTTCCCTTATTGTCTCTGAATTATCAACCAGATTGACATCGCCCCGAATCGTATGCTTTAACGCACTGCTGGCAACTGCAAAGCTCAGCATATCCTCAGGCTTATAGTCGTTCATCATAGCATATATTAACCCCGCAGCAAAGGCATCTCCCGTGCCAACACGATCTAAAATCTCAAATGTCATTGTTCCGCTCTCAAAGGTCTGTCCATCAAACCACATGTACGCTTTCAAACTGTTTTTGCTATCGCTGCCAGTATAGCGCACATGACGGGCAATAGATTTGATATTAGGATAACGCTCTGCAAATCTCCGGAACACCTGATCCTGCTGCTGAAAATCTGGTTGCAATGGTATATCATCCTTCACGTCACCAATACTATGGTCATTTTCGCTCTTCCACAGATGATAAGGTTCAATTCCAAACAATACATTGACATATGGCAGGCACTGAGTACAGAAATCTCTTGCTTCATTCCAGGTCCACAGGGCACCGCGATAGTTTCCATCGAAGCTGACGGTAAGGCCATTATCTCTGGCAATTTTCAGGCACCGTAATACCAGCTTCCTGCAGTTCTCACCTATCGCTGGGGTAATTCCACTCAAGTGCAGCCATGTATGATCTCGCAGCAGAGACTCCAAGTCATACGAATCAAAATCAAATTCCGTGATTGCACTGTGCTTTCGGTCATAGATCACTTCGCTGGAACGTATCCCATAACCAGTCTCCAGGTAGTAGGTCCCCAGGCGATGGGTTGGCGTTTGCTCAGGCGTACTAAAAATCACCTGTTCGCAGTGTACATCGTTGCTCCGCAGCATTCGTATAGCACTTTTCCCCAAGCTGTTATCAGGCACTACGGTGAAAAAGGTGCTGTCTATCCCAAGGTTTGCAAGCGCCAGCGCAATATTGGCCTCACTGCCGCCGTAGCAAGCCTCAAATTCTGTAGCAGTCCAAATTTTTTTATAGTCAGGCGGAGTCAGACGGAGCATGATCTCTCCGATGGTAATAAATCTGTGGGCCTTCTTCAATCCCCGATACATCAGACTTTCAGAACTCATATTTCATTTCTCCCAGCTTTATCTGCTTAACAGTTTTCTGTCAATACTCCAAATAGGCTCCCTTCATTGGGCTTGCGGCATGTTCACTAAACATACGCAGTACGCCTTTCTCATATTTTGGTTTTCGCGGCACCCATTTCTTTTTCCGTTCAGCCAGGACAGCGTCTACCTCTTCCGGAGTCTTTCTCTCTCCTTTAATGCCGATTATATTCAATTTTCTGGCTTCCACATCAATTTCAATCAAATCGCCCATCTCTACCAACGCAATAGGTCCACCGTCCATAGCCTCTGGACTGCAATGGCCTATCACAGGGCCCGTCGATGCACCTGAAAACCGACCGTCAGTAATCAAAGCGATGCTCTTTCCCAGCTCCTTATCGCTGCTGATTGCCTCTGAAGTATAGAACATCTCCGGCATTCCGCTCCCTTTGGGGCCTTCATAACGGATAAACACCGCGTCGCCTTTTTCAACTTCATGGTTTAATACGGCATCTAAGCACTCTTCTTCACTGTCAAATGGTCTGGCCCTTAAAACCACTTTAAACATTTCCTTTGGGCAGGCCGTGTGCTTTATAACAGCGCCCTCCGGAGCCAGATTTCCCCGCAAAACAGCGACGCTTCCATCCACACCCATGGCATGTTCATATGGTCGTATAATATCTTCCTTTGTTAAGAAGGCATGATACCGCTCATTGAATTTTTGAAGTCCTTCGGCACATCTTTCATAGAATCCGTTTCTCTTTAATTCCTCAAGATTTTCCCCAAGAGTCTTTCCGGTTACGGTCATAACTTCCAAATGCAAATGCTGTTTGATCTCTTCCATAATCGCCGGTACGCCGCCAGCATAATAGAAGCACTCCGCAGGCCAACGCCCAGTCGGTCTCACGTCCAAAAGGTATCTGGCATTTCTATGCAGGCGGTCAAACGTATCGCCAGTAATCTCAATTCCAAACTCATGAGCAAGCGCCGGAATATGAAGCAGGCAGTTTGTACTCCCAGAAATGGCCGCATGCACCAAAATTGCATTTTCAAAGCTCTTCTCTGTTACAATGTCGCTGGGAAGCATACCTGGTGTGGTTGCCAGCTTAACAGCAAGCATCCCCGCCTGTCTGGCAAATGTCCGAAGGTCCGGACTTGTGGCGGGCATAAGAGCACTGCCCGGCAAACTCAATCCCAGTGCTTCCGCCATAATCTGCATTGACGAAGCCGTCCCGATAAATGAACATGCACCGCAACTGGGACAGGCATTACGCTTTGCCCAGTTTAACTTCTCTTCATCTATTTCTCCCCTCTTGTACTCGGCGCTGTACATCCCAAGCTGTTCAAGAGTCAGCATATCCGGGCCTGCATTCATCGTACCGCCTGGTACAACTACTGAAGGAATATTGACCCGCGCCATTCCCATAAGGTTGCCTGGCATTCCTTTATCGCAGCTGGAGATATATACTCCGGCGTCAAACGGAGTGGCGCAGGCGTGTATCTCAATCATGTTTGCTATCATCTCACGGCTGGCAAGACTGTAGTTGATACCGTCAGTTCCCTGGCTCTCGCCATCGCAGATATCTGTACAAAAATATCTGGCCCCATGGCCTCCGGCTTCCTCAATTCCCTTCCGGACTTCCTCCACAAGGACATTCAGGTGACCGCTGCCTGGGTGACTGTCACCAAACGTGCTCTCAATCATCACCTGAGGTTTTGCAAGATCTTCCATCTTCCAGCCAGTCCCAATGCGGAGCGGGTCCAATTCAGGCGCCAGTTTTCGTATTTTCTGACTTTTTAACTCCACACTTTTTCCCCCTTACATCAGGCATATTTCTCTCCCAATGAACATTAAATCCGGCATATCTCCTCATCAAATTATATCGGCTTTCTGTTATAAGGGCAATACATAAGATGTATTCATCTTCATTTTGTACAAAAAATCCAGGCTGCTCTAATCTAACCTGGATTTTCTGCAATTTTTATGTATTAACTTTGTATTTTCCTGTAGTTTGTACGATGCGAACTATAAACACATATCACGCGGCAGCTTTATAGTTCTGCTGTTGTCACACTATAAGCATACGCCGCCTGTTTATGTTGTGCCCAAATTCCGGAAAGAATATCAGTTCAGGTTTTGTCGGATCAGCCGCAGCCTCCAACTCAGGCGGGAAATATGAGTGGCTGCAGCAAAAGCCGTATTCAACATCATGGAATCCCTGGGATAATCCTCCGTCCTTTTTCACTATTAGTGTAGCCGGCTCCAGAGGATGCCAGTGTGTATTCCAATCGGAAGCCATTTCCTCAGCTGTATAGTCCTCTCCGTTTATTCTCCATATGACTTGTTCTTTCTTATAAACCTGCCCATCAACCACAAGATTTCCCTGCATTATCTGGCTTAGATAAACTCCCCTGTAATAAGGCAGACGTATCTTCAGTTGAAATCCTACAGGCGCACCTTGTTCATCAAATATATTTCTAAATCCTACAGACTGTATAACCTGTTTTTCCATAAATGTTCGCCTCTCAGTAACCAAGAATATTTTTCATCATTATATGTTGACGGCGCAGCGTCTGACCGACCTCATAATCCTGGTCGTACTTATCTGCTCCCTCATATTCACTGAGCAGATAGCCGTCCCAATTGTTCTCTATCAGTATTGAAAGTATCTTTTTATATGGTATTGTGGTCTCCTGGAAACTGTCATCAACATTAAAATACTTGGCGTGACAGCAGGGCACATACGGAAGCAGAGGAATAATGTCTTCTGGAACATTCGGTACAAATCCTGGGTCTCGCCATTCTCCCTCGCTAAATTCGGTACGGAATACGCTAAAATCAATGTTAAGTCCAAATGATTTTGTGCCAGTCTCCTTTATAAAATCCACATAATTTTGAACCATCTCACTTTTAAGATTTGTCGGATTATGTATCTCAGGGCACATAATCATTCCCAATCTTTCCGCAAGAGGTAACGCGCTCTTTATGATATCGCGCCAATTTTCCACCGGGTCAAGGGACGCTGAAATCACCGGCATTTTAGTACGCATTATTTTAAACCCCAGGCGATGAGCCAAGCGAATATCACGGCAAAGCATCTCAGCAGATTCTTCGGTAGTTAACTCTCTAAACTTCAAAACATGCGAGTCAACCCAATGTCCGTACTCAATTGGCTCAAGCTCATACTTCTCTAAAAGGGCAAACCACTTATCTACCCACTCCGCCGGTGGGTAAGGATAGTTTTCAATATGCGTATTTGCCAGTATTTCAATGCCATGCGCTCCCATATCATGGACATCTTCAAAGCATTCTTCCAGGTTCTTTGTTAATCCGAATTCAGCTGAATAACTGTAAAGAGAGACTCCGCGTTTAGGTCCTTTCCTTGCATAATGATACATAATTTCATTCACTCCTCACAAGAAACCAAGAAATCGTCCGAGTTATTTTTGAATATATCATATACTGATTATAATTTAGCTGTCTACGAAAATCAATTACCTTGTAAATCAAGGCAATTTGCCTTTTCATGATTACGAAAAAACAATAATGGAGATTATTGCTATTATTTGTATATCTTACAAGTCCTTTTATGGAATAGTAGAGCCGATCGTGGAAAACATATTAGCGAACAACGCAAATGCGTTTTCAATATACAAAAGGAGATGCAACACAATGGCTAATAAGTCCAATAGGATCAATGTCCCTGAGGCTCGCACCGCCATGGATAGGTTCAAGATGGAGTCCGCTGCTGAGGTCGGCGTTAACCTGAAAGACGGTTACAACGGCGATCTCACCAGCCGTCAGGCCGGCTCCGTCGGCGGCCAGATGGTCAAGAAGATGATCGAAGCCTACGAGAATGGCATAAAGTAACCAAAGATCATCACGGGCAGGAGCAGGGAACATTCCCTGCTCCTACATAAGGGGACTTGCATTAAAAAACATAATAGGATATACTTATTACATCTGTAGCATTATCTGGGAGGAGCTTATGAATAATTTTACATATTATGCACCAACAAAAGTTTTTTTTGGCAAAGGCGTCAACGACAGCGTAGGCAATTTTATGAGAGAACAGAACGCGCAAAAGGTTCTATTGCTTTACGGAGGCGGCAGTGTAAAACGAAGCGGGCTTCTTGATAAACTTACTGAGCAGCTTCGATCTGCTGGTATCGAATATACTCTTCTCGGAGGCGTCGAACCTAATCCAAAAGTCGGTTTTGTCAGAGATGCCGCACGGCTGTGTCAGGAACAGGACATCGACTTCATTTTAGCTGTTGGCGGAGGAAGCGTCATCGACACTGCAAAATGCGCTTCTTTTGCCGCCGCCTGCAATGCGGATCCCTGGGATATTATTACAATGAAAGTGCCAGCTACAAAGCGAATACCTGTGGCCGTGGTCTTAACAATTGCCGCAGCTGGTAGCGAAATGAGTAACTCTCAAGTTATTTCCAATCCGGAAATTATGGTAAAGCAAGGTCTTACCAGCGATTTTTCAAGGCCGGTAGCTGCATTTATGGATCCTGAAATCACCTACACCGTCTCAAAATATCAAACGGGTTGCGGTATTGTCGATATTATGATGCACACAATGGAGCGATATTACACTTCTGGAGATACTGGTACATATCTGACTGACAGAATAGCCCAGGCTCTTCTTCTTTCAGTCAAAGAAGCCGGTGCAGTTGCAATAGAGCATCCGGATGACTATGATGCAAGGGCAACCCTTATGTGGGCTTCGTCCTTATCCCACAATGGGCTCACAAACTGTGGTAAGAATTATTCCGGTTTAGTAGTACACAAACTGGAACATGGTCTCTCCGGCGTTTTTGACGATGTGGCCCACGGCGCTGGGTTGTCAGTATTATATCCCGCCTGGGCAGAATATGTTTACAAATACGATATTCCCAGATTTTCCAGCATGGCTTATAATGTCTGGGGCGTATCCAAAGATATGGAGCCAAATGAAGCCGCTCTCGCCGGCATTGATGCCATGCGCCAATACTTTGCCTCCATCGGTATGCCAATAACTCTGCATGAGTTGGGTGTAAAACAGGATAGCTTTGAAAAAATCGCCGATGTCATAACGTCAGGAGGCACTAAGTCCATAAATTCTTACATTCCCCTCACTAAAGACGTCATTATGGAAATCTTCCGTATTGCCGAGTAATATATAAAAACGGGCGTATTTCTAATACGCCCGTTTTTATTTCACTGTGACTGCAAATACCATTCTGCCATCTTCAAGATTACCCGCCGCCATGCCTGGTCCTGATAAAAGTAAAATCTCATCACCCAATCTGGTCTCATGGGCAAAATTAATAGTGAAGTCTGTAAACCCTCCACCAATAAGTTCCTGGGCCATATCTGCATAGCGGCAATTATTTGTATGTCCGTTTCTATCAAGATCCTCCTGCTGAATTTTGCGTCTTCCCACCACAGAAAGGTCTTTTGGGCGCAGCCTCTGTATTCCCTGGGGAAATGCCCGCTCTTGAGTATACTCTCCAGGGAAGTCTACGTGAGTTTGAACTGCGCGACGGGTGTTATAATCAGCAATACACCACTGGCTAGATGCACGGGTCAGCATTTTATCATCCCTGTATATATAAAAGTCCCTTTGATATATTAATGAACCAACCGGTATGGGATATGTTACAAGACTCAGCTCCTCATCAGGCGCAATATTTCCTGTGAGTTCATACCTTATCTTTGTCACAACCCATATAAGCCCTTTTGAAATAAGCTCATCAAATCCCACATGCGCTTGGTCGGCATGTGCCGTAGCCGCCTCCTGAAAGGCATGCAACAGCGCTGAAGCCGTAGGTTTTCCTTCTTCTGCAAAGCAGCATTCTTTGAAACTGATTGGCATCTTATATTCCGCTGTCATATCTCAAATCATCTCCCATATTATATGAGCTTATTTCATAAGCTCCCTTCTGTCAAGCACAACTTAAAAAGCAAGCCGCCCGAGTCTTTTTCTCAGGCGGCTAATTTCGTAGCTTATATTAAATGCAATTGCAAAATCTCAGGCTGCTGGCTGGACATTCTCCGAATCTTGCGCGGTCTCGGTATCTGTGCCGGTCTCCGTCTGTTCGCCCTGACCGCTGTCGCCTCCTGCGCCCGTCTCCCCGCCAGTATTTCCAGTTTCGGTTCCGGCTTCCCCTTCTGTTCCGGAACTTTCGCCGCCCTGGCCGTCAGTGCCGGCTTCTCCTCCAGTCTCCGTTCCAGTCTCCGTTCCAGTTTCTGTCTCTCCGCCTGTCTCTTCACCTTCTTCAGGTTCCTCAACTGGTGGTGCAACAAGTATTACTCTGTTCTGACTGCGATAAGTGTCTCTTGCAAGGTATGTTCTATTTATAAGCTCTCCGTCTCCGTCATAGAGGAGCAGGTATGAGTCAACAACGTATCCGCCGTGTCCCGACGTCTTAACTTTCGTCTCTCCTGGAGCAAGACTCTCATCAATTTCTTCTATGACTTCATAACCTATAGTGTCCACTGTAGAATATTGCAGTTCCACATAAGTGTCATCCACTTTTGTTCCCCATATTTCCACATAAAGTTCCCTATCCTGCACATAGGCAACAATTTTTATGGGGTAATCCTGATTGTTTTTAAATTTATAGTCTATAGTCCCCCAGTTGACGGTGGCGTCAAAGCCCAGAGGGAGATAAGACACGCTGTACATATGATTGCGCCGGTCTGTCACCTCAAGATTTGCTTTCAATGTACAGTAATACAAAGTAGACGAAACCTGACATATTCCGCCTCCCACCTGATCCACCGTTTCACCGCTGACATAAGCTCCAGCAGGCTTATAACCTTTAGCCGTAGTACGCTCTCCAACAACACCGTTAAAAGAAAACTCTTCGCCTGGGTTTAGTATTGTTCCATTTATAGCGGCTGCCGCCAGCGTTATATTATTCACTCTATTTGAGGAGCTGGAATACATAGTCGTCATTTTACTTGACAGCTGGTCTCTGAAAAGCATCTCTTCCAGGGCCGCGGCAGTAACTTCCGGCTCAGTTATAGTCAAATCTATCGCAATCTCTTCACCTGGCGACGCAGCATCATATTCCCTCTGTGCTGCCTGTACATCAAAGCTGACGCCTGTCACTTCCTGTGTAGGAGCCTGCGTCTCTTTATCATATATGGAATTTTGCGGTTCAACATAAATCTGGTCATATATAGCCTGGATATCCACAGAGTCTCCGCCGTGCTCTGATGTTACGGCCTCAGAGAACTGATCAGTCTCTCCGGAAACTCCTGACGTCAGCGTATTATATATATAATCATAAACCGCATCTTGGTCCACCGTGTATCCCGCCGTCCCCTTAGTCAGCACAACCTGGGTATCAGTTATCTCATATCCGGAATCTATCTCTCCATGATCAGCCGTCAGGGCAGCCTGGGCTATCATCTCGCGCACTCCAGTCTCGTCAAACTGTGCATCAGTTACTACATCATGGCCAGACAGCAAACATTTAAAAAAGCTGAGTGTATTTGTAATAAAATTACCGTCACGCCCCACCTGCCATGCGGCGTCAGCAGCACCGTTAACAGAGTATGCAAGTCCGGCATCCCTGTCTGTCACAGTAAGGGATACATCTCCAGTAAGTTCCACAGTTGCCCTGATCTCCTGTGTCGTGGCAAGGTCTGAGTTCAGCAGAGTGTTGTGGGCTACATCGTAACTCATGCCGCTTACATCGATTCCATCTACAGTGACATTCGGAAACACCGTATCCCTGCCTGATACATACACCCCAAAAGCGACAAAAATTGCCAGCATTGCCCCTACAGCACTGCATCCAATTATAACTGCAAGCTTTGCACCGCGGCTCATACCGCCTGCACCTTGTTTTCCCTTCTCTTTGTTTCTATTATTAGCCAAGATATTGTTCCACCCTTGATGCCCCACTACGGGTTTATTCAGAGTACACTCCATGGGGAGAATAGTACCCCGTTTGAGCAATAATACATAATTCTGTCGAAAAATGCAATTACATTTCCATTACGGTTCTACTTCAAAGTGTAACTTAAGAGATACCATTAAAAAGCTGGACTTCTCCTGGGCGCTTGTTAAACATTGAAAATTGATAAGCATCACCCTCGTCGTTCTTCCAGGGCGAAACTATATTCATTCTCTGCTTGGTCTGTACGTCCAGCACCTCACCTATAAGCACATTTGAGAGTAGAAAGCCCTCTGGCGTAAAACTCCATCTATCCTCATTCTTAACCATCCACCCTCTTGCCACATAGGAGTCCATCAGCTCTCTTGCCATATCAAATTTACAGGGGAAAATATTGTAGTACTCCTGTTCAGATATACCATAAGTAGTTCTTAAACCAAGCATCAAATACTCTCCTGCCCTCTCAAAATCTGTGATGGTCTCAGCCTGATCAACCACATCTTTCCCAGATAATATATTTTCTGTATAGAGTTCCATATCAGCGACATAGCTATAGCGCTGGCCGCTTACACATGAATGCGCCGCCGCTCCAAATCCCATATATTCGCCCATCTGCCAATATTTAAGATTGTGACTGGACTGATAACCGCGTTTTGCAAAGTTTGATATCTCATACTGTCTAAATCCGTAGCGTTCCAGGGCCTCAACCATATAAAGATACATATCAGCCTGTGTATCTCCGTCAGGAATAAATGGTGAATCTTTAAATGGATAAAGAGCCGTGCCCTCTTCTATTTTTAGCCCATAACACGAAAGATGTTCCGGCTTCAGGGCAGCCGCCTTTGTAATCGTATCTGCCCAATCCTCCCTGGTCTGCGATGGGAGGCCGTATATCAGGTCAAGGCTTATATTCTCAAATCCGGCCCGCCTGGCACTGTGCACCGTCTCTTCAGCCTGAGAAAAATTATGAAGACGTCCCACACTTTTCAGTATACCGTCATTTGCAGACTGGACCCCAATAGATAATCTGTTAAATCCCGCTCTTCGCAATTTTACAAGATCCTGATATGTTATACTATCTGGGTTTACCTCTACAGTCACTTCCCCGTCCACTAATACACGTCCATATTTCTTTAACATGTTGAATATACTGATAAGATTCTGAGTCCCGTAATAGCTGGGCGTTCCACCGCCAAAATACACGCTGTCAATAATATATCCCTGAAGTTGAGACGACGACTCTTTGATGTGCGATAAAAGCGCCTTCTGATACTTGGGTATCAAATCTTCACGTCCAACCAGCGAGTAGAAATCACAGTATGCACATTTACCGGCGCAAAAAGGTATGTGTATATATATTCCCAACCTTTTATCCATATCATTCTCCTCCTCAACCGTTGGAAAATAAAAACCATGTCAATACAAAAGCCGCCTCCCGATATCTCTTTTTCGGGTACAGCGGCCTTAAAAAACTATGTTCTGCGCTCAAACCTCTCGCCGCATTTTGGGCAGGTGATCTTCACCCGTCCCTTGTGCCGTGGCACTCGCAGCATATTTCCACAAGCTGGACATCTGAAAAACTTATAATCTTTACTATTGTGCAGTCGTTCCGCCCAGTTTTTAATCTTTCGTTTTAGCGGCCAAAAAATACTTATAAATCTGTCGTTTTCTGCTCTTCTTCTCTGAGTATTCCTGGACAGCATTCTGTACAACGTCATCACCATAACAACGTATGACAAAATATTAAGTGGGAAAAACCGTATTATACTGCCGACTATTCCCAAAAGTACGGCAAATACAACCATAGCCACACCTAAATGGTCTGGCCCATACCTTCCCAACATGAAATTTCTCAGCCAGTTGCGGATCATCGTTCCATCCCTCCAGGAATGCAGCTTGCCGATTGCTTCAGGAGACCGTGATTACATTGTCATACACGTTCTCCACCAGTGTTATTATATCACCGCAACTGGCCGATATCTAAAATACACAATTATTTTACAAAAGCCAACATTATGTATTTGCTGCTGTCGGAGTTATATCCAACAGCAGCAAGTGCAGTTATCGTTTTCAGTACTCGTATATACCTCCGCCAATAAATTCGCACAGAAGTGAATCGGGTTTTACATAACTGCTTGCCAGCGGTTCATACTGACGCAAAAGAGGTATAATCTGCTCAACCTCCTCAAATCCGCGTTTTCCTTTTGTCAGCTCCTGGAGAAGCGGCAGCGCATGCGGGGCTAAGACTGCCATTTCATATTCAAGCGATGAGTCCAAACTCAAGTTTGCCTTTCCTATGAAGGGCGTGATATGTTCCCTCTCTCCGCGCATGACATTTGCCCACAGGCTCAATGTGTACTCAGCGTCTGCACCGCGGAAATTATTGTCCCTGACGACTCTCCGCACAAGACGTGTCCACTCTGGGCGCATAACTGCTCCGTCTGGGAAAACAGTTTCAGACACTGCGCTTATATAGAGTTTAAAAGCATTTGGGGTCTTATCTGTTATTGCATCATTAAGCGCATGGATTCCTTCAAAAATCGCCACTTCATTCTTCTGGAGGCGCAATGGCGTAAACTGGCTGGCACTTCTCTTTTGGCGGGCAAACATAAAATACGGCACGCGAACTTCCTCTCCCCTTGAAAGGGCGTCAAAGTGTTCGTTTAGAAGGTCCATATCCAGAAGGTTTGGCGACTCGTAATCCACCTCACCCTCAGGTGTTCTGGGACAAGTTCTCAAATCAAGAGTCTTGAAATAATTGTCCATGGAAATCGTGTGAGAATTTATTCCTCTCCGTTCCAGCTCTGTTTCAATCCTTTTAGCAGTCGTTGTTTTTCCGGCTCCGGAAGGACCAGACAGAAGTACAACTGGGCATATGCTCATATTTGCACAAATCATATCTGCAGCGTGGACTATTCTGGCAGCGTAGTCCTTATCTGAATCATCCACTAATTTCTGCGGATCTCGTCTAACCAGTTCATTTATCTCCTCAATACGATAATTCATAATGGTATCTCCTTTTAATATGGCTTCTCACAGGTAAAACTTCACAATCGCGTCTTTCGCAGATATAGTTTTATCTATCCCGTCAATATACTCTTTCGGATACTTCGGATCAAAAATACGGTTGACAATCCCCTTGCTCCTGTTAACCAGTTTTGTAGATCCTCCACCGCCTATGGCAAGTATAGAACACAGTTCCTCCATTATAAGTATGTTGTACAGGCTCTCATGACCATGTTTTGCCCATCCAACATTTTCAAACCCTCCAGCCATAAATTTTTGTCTATAGAGATAATACGGGCTGTAACCTGCCTTTTTTAGTGCGTCACCTCCTTTAGAAAGCATCTCCTCAACCTGAGGCTTCCCTGGTCTTGCTATATTCTCCATTGTCATTTTTGAACCCCTTTTAAGGGCAAGGGTATGTATAGTTATATTCTCAGGCTCAAGGTCTATTATCTCAGAAATTGTCCTATAAAATCCATCTGGAGTGTCGCCGGGCAATCCGGCAATCAAATCCATATTTATCTCCCCCGGAAATTCCACTCTTGCCATATTGTAAGCCTGCCTTATATCCTCCGGCTTATGCCTGCGTCCTATCGCCTCCAGCACGTTGGCCTCCATAGACTGCGGGTTTATACTGATCCTTGTCGCTCTTCCGGCCATAGCCTGAAGTTTATCCGCCGTTATGGTGTCTGGCCTGCCAGCTTCCACAGAGAACTCCTCTGCAGAACTTAAATCAAAACTCGCTTCGAGTCTGTCTAAAAGCTCTGTAAGCTGCTGGGCAGACAACGTCGTCGGCGTGCCTCCTCCGATATATACTGCTCTCACACGCAAGTTTAGCACGCGTACAATCTCCGCCACTTTATCCAGCTCAAGCCACAGGGCCTGGAGATACGGTGAAATCAAGCCCATGGATTTTTCAACACTCTGGCTTACAAAACTGCAATAGGCGCACCTCGTAGGGCAAAAGGGTATTCCCACATATATTGCAATATCTTTATTGCAAAGGTTTTTCTCTACCTGAAGAGCCTTTTTCGCCGTAGTCAGACAGAGTTCTGCCTTGTCTTTCTGGAGATAATATTCACGGCGCATTCTGCTAACTGCGGCTTTATCTGTCATTCCCTTTTCAAGCATTCGCGTCATGAGAGTACTGGGACGTATCCCCGTTAACGCCCCCCATGCCGGTTGTTCAGGAAGCACTTGCAGCGCCGCCCTATAAAATGACAGCTTCACTATCTTCTGCAGTTGTCTATTCTTCTCGATCTCATTTTCCAGCGACTTAACCGGCGCTTTAGCCTCCCCACGCCCACTTTTCCCTTTCCAGGAAAGGCGTGTAACAGCCGTGGCATATGTCCTACCCATACTGAGGCTCACCAGTGCCCAATCGTCATCTTTTCCCGGCATCGTTTCAGAATATTCAGGTCTCGTGTCTGGAAGCACTGCCATCATTATCTGTTCCGCAGCGTATTTATAATCGTGTCCTTTAAAATAGAGTTTCATAATCCCATTGCGTACCTGAGATATTGATTGACCGCCTTTTCAACGCTCATACGGCTGGGATCCATATGTCCCGGCCATATCTCAAAATCCCCCGGCAGCTCTCCCAGCCTCCTTAAAGATGACATAAGCATATCCATATCGCCGCCAGGTAAATCTGTCCTTCCACAGCTGCCCTGAAAAAGCGTATCGCCAGTAAACAGGGCATCTTCGCATCTCAATGTTACAGACCCCTTAGAGTGGCCTGGCGTCTCCATAACTCTAAAATGAAGCCCACCCACATCCACCGTGTCCCCATCACTATAAAACAGCGTCCCTGCTGGCGCCCGATATCTATACATGTCTACCGCGCCTTTAGATACAGTATCAGCCTTATTTATCCATATCGGCGCACCGGTCTCTTCTGCCACAGCGTTGGCAGCACCAGTATGATCAAAGTGGCCGTGAGTCAGGAAAATAGCCTCAGGTTTCAGTTTTGTATCCTCGACATAGTCGAGGATCACATTCGATTCATCACCTGGGTCAATAATGGCGCAGCGGAGAGTTTCCTCATCTGTGACCACATAACAGTTTGCCTCCATATTCCCAACAGGTATGCATTTTATAAGCATATGCATCTCCTCACATATCTCCAGTGTCAAACACTATTGTCACCGGTCCGTCATTCACAGATTCTACTTCCATATATGCCCCAAAGACACCTTCAGAGACATTGAATCCCCGCTCTTTACACTTGTTGATAAACAACTCATAGAGAGGGACGGCAGTTTCAGGCTTTGCCGCCTGGGTAAATCCCGGCCGTCGGCTTTTGGTATCGGCATAAAGGGTAAATTGCGACACCACCAATATTTCCCCTTCCACTGCCGCCAGATTGAGATTCATCTTTCCATTTTCATCTTCAAAAACTCTAAGGCCGCACACCTTATCTGCCAGTTTTTCCGCCTCTGCCGGCGTATCTGTTACGTGGACTCCCAGCAGCACTAAAAATCCTCTGCCTATAGCCCCCCTTATCTCACCGTCAACAGTAACTCTGGCGTTTGCCACTCTCGTAACTACAGCTCTCATAACATCTCAGGTGCCCTGGCGCCTGACCTCCTTTACCCCCTGTACAGACAGAAGTCTGGCAATAACCGTGCCAAGTTCGTTTCTGTCCTTTACCTGAACAGTGATATACACATTTGCAACTCCGCCGGTTTCTCTCGCCGTTATTGCGTTTACCTTCACTTTTAAAGAGTTCAAGACTGTCGCTATATCCATTACGAGACCATTTCTATCACCAGCGGTTATGGCAAGTCCAGTCTCGTACGTCTCGTCTCTGTCATTAGCCCAGTAGACTTTAATCCATCTGTCTTTGTCTTTAACTTTCGACATGGAATTCATATAATTTTTGCAGTCCGTCCTGTGAATGGAAACTCCATAGCCGCGGGTAATAAATCCGACTATCTCATCACCCGGTACAGGCATACAGCAGTGGGAGAACTTTACAAGTACGTTATCCACTCCCTCCACAACAATTCCGTGGACTGATTTTGCCTGTGTGGGAGACGGGCTCCAACTTGGCAGTTCACCTTTCTCACGAGCCGCTCTCTCAATGGTATGCAACTCGTCCCTTATCCTGTTGACAGTTTTCTGGGCTGACAGGCCTCCATATCCGATAGATGCGTACAGATCGTCCAACGTATTGGCAGAAAACCGCTTCAGCACTACCTGTAAAACCCGCTCGTCTGTAAGTGCGCTGAGAGGCACGCCCAGCCGGCGCATCTCCGCTTCAAAGGCGGCCTTGCCATTCACAATGTTCTCCTCGCGCCGCTCCTTCTTAAACCACTGGCGTATTTTATTTCTGGCCTCTGAGCTTTTCACAAGCCCAAGCCAATCTCTGCTTGGTCCCTTAGAAGTATTGGAAGTTATGACCTCAACCACGTCGCCGTTTTGCAGTACATGTGAAAAAGGCACAATGCGGCCATTCACCTTAGCGCACGTCATTCTGTTTCCTATGGCTGAATGTATACTATACGCAAAATCTATCGGAGTAGCTCCGGCGGGAAGGCTCTTTACATCTCCCTGCGGCGTAAATACAAATACCTCATCGGAGAACATATCCACTTTCAGCGAACTGAAGAAGTCCTGGGCATCCGATTCCTGCTGAGCTTCCAACAGGTTTCTTATCCATGCAAATTTCTCCTCATCAGATTTACCGGATATCCCTTCTTTATATTTCCAATGAGCTGCGATTCCATATTCCGCAGTGCGGTGCATCTCCCATGTGCGTATCTGAACTTCAAAAGGTATGCCTTCGCTGCCTATTACAGTTGTATGCAGAGACTGGTACATGTTAGGCTTTGGCGTTCCTATATAATCTTTAAACCTGCCGGGAACCGGGTGGTAAAGCTCATGGATACATCCCAGTACGTTATAGCAATCGGCTATATCGTCCACAATTACTCGAAAAGCATACAGATCTAATATCTCTGAGAACTGTTTGTTCTGACCGTACATTTTCCTATAAATACTATAGATATGCTTGGTGCGGCTCTGGACCGTACCTTTTATACCGGCCTCCTGAACACGCTTTTTAATAGCTTCCTCAGTGCGCTCCATAAAACCGGCGTCATCTTTTTCCCGCTCTGCCAGGCCCTGGCTTATCTCCTCATAGCCAACTGGGTCCAAATATAGAAGCGACAAATCCTCAAGTTCCCACTTTATTTTCTGCATACCAAGCCTGTGGGCTATTGGAGCGTATATCTCCATAGTTTCCAGGGCTTTTTCCCGCTGTTTGCTCTCTGATTGGTAGGCCATAGTCCGCATATTGTGCAGGCGATCCGCCATTTTTATGAGGATAACACGGATATCTCTGGCCATAGCCATTAACATCTTCCGCAGATTTTCCATCTGCTCTTCCTCTTTGCTGGTATATACCACACGGGTGAGCTTGGTAACTCCGTCAACAATATCCGCGACGCTATTGCCAAACCGTTTTGCTATGTCCTCATAACTTACATTTGTATCCTCAATGCAGTCGTGGAGAATTGCAGCTATTATTGAGTCCTCATCAACCCCCATCTCCGCAACTATTACAGCCGCGGCAAGCGGATGTGTTATATAAAGACTGCCGTCTTTCCTTCGTTGATCGCCATGGGCGCGGCGAGCAAATTCAAATGCCTCTCTTATTTTCGTAAGTTCTTTAATCTGTGTGTGCTGATGGATAGAGTTTACCAGCTCCTGGTACTCTTTTTCCGCACCATCGTCTGTAACATTCACAGTGGCAACAGCCATACTTTCTTTTTTCATCTGGCTTCCTCCTCCCGTATCAGTTATCATGGACGATAAAATCCACTAAGTTAAGTTGCACACTTCGTCTTCCTCGGAATTCATTCACCTGTGGAGTAAACGCCACATCAGCATGAATTCCCACCTGAGCACGCAGCTCATTCATATTTTTAGAGAAAAACACCGCTTCAAATACATTGCCATTTTTGCTCAACCACATCTTTGTATGTTTTCCTTCGCCCAGGGACGTTACATTCTCAACACACATATCTCTCATACATAGCAGTGGCTGCGGGTTTCCTGTGCCATATGGCTCCAGCGCCTCTAACGCCTCTATATTTTCCAATGTAATCAGTCTCGGCTTAATCACCTCAAAGTCTACATTTAAAAACCGTTCCTTTGGCATTGCAGGGCCACTGCTGAATATTTTACCCAGCATATCCCTCAAATCATCTATTTTGTCCTCTTCAATAGTAAGGCCCGCCGCCATCTCATGTCCACCATAACTTAACAATATGTCACTGCACTTTGAAAGCGCGTCATATATATTAAAACCTTCAACGCTGCGGCAGGATCCTCTGCCCACTCCATCCTTTACACATATTATAACCGTTGGCAAGCCAACACGTTCAACTATTCTCGAAGCTACTATGCCTGCCACACCCTGGTGCCACATATCGCTGGAGAGCACCACAGGGCCGTTTGTATTCCGGCCGGTCTTGAGCATCTCCAGAGCATCCTTGAACATCTCGCTCTCTATTCTCTGGCGCTCTTTGTTGAGTCCGCATAGCTCCAGAGCAAGTTTTGCAGCCTCCATCTTGTCCTTAGTCAACAGCAGACCTACCGCTGTATCCGTACTGCCGATGCGCCCCGCAGCGTTTATTCTCGGAGCCAGCACAAATCCCACATTGGTCACGCTTGTTCTCTTCCCAGCCAAACCGGCCGCAGAACACAGTTCCCCAATACCCGGTCTTTTTCCCGTGCGTATCAGTTCAAGTCCCCTTCGTATTATTACGCGGTTTTCTCCTGTAACAGGCATTACATCAGCTATCGTCCCTGCCGCAACCAGGTCCCCATACTCGTCCAGGAGCCTGTTATCTGATTCAGGGCCTTCAACAGCACAAATTAATTTAAAGGCTACGCCTACTCCCGCCAAGTCCTTTGCCGGAGATTCACAATCCGGTCTTTTGGGATCTACCGCTGCAAGTGCCTGAGGCGTCTCACCGCCGCACTCATGGTGATCGGTTATAACGAGGTCGAGCCCCAATTCTGCCGCATATCTGGCCTCTTCAAATGCAGTTATACCACAATCCACCGTTATCACAAGGCTGGCGCCCCAACTCTTTATAGTATCGAGCGCCTGGGATTTAACTCCGTATCCCTCCTCAAGCCGATCGGGTATGTATATATCGCATGTAAGGCCCTTGCTTCTGAGATAATCAGCCACAAGGCAGCTGGAGGTTATACCATCCACGTCATAATCTCCGTAAACTGCAACGTGTTCTCTCCCGTTGATTGCCTGACGCACCCGCTCAGATGCCTTAGACATGTCTGCCAATAGCATTGGGTTGCTCAATTTTTCCTGACACTTGCCAGTCATTCTGTCTATATCGCTTCTGGCGCTCTGGCCGCGAGAAGCCAGTACCACTGCAACAAGAGGGTTAATTCCCTCGTGACAGAGTTTCACTGCCGTATCTCTGTCATACCCTGCTACATTCCATCTGTCATATGATCTCAACAAAATCCACCTTGATCTATATGCGGCGCCAAGCGCCGCGTCCAATTTAAATATAAGCACAATTAGCTCTATTATATCTGATTATATCAAAATCCGCCGGATATCTCAAGTACCTGGTAATTCCTTGAGATATCCGGCGGATTCCAAATTTGTCCGCTGGGGCAATAGCAAACATCTGTCAAAATATTTCCTGACTCGTCCAGCTGAAACAGTGAATAGTTTGTCAATTCCGTCGTGCTTCTGCCGGCGCCGCTGTAGTAGTCGCTCCTTATAACTCCGTTTTGTGAAACTGGGCTCAATACCAAATAT
>CALWYO010000086.1 GCA_944385785.1 uncultured Oscillospiraceae bacterium
GAGAGAAATTTACCTTGACAGTTTGTAAAAGGTGAGATATATTGTAACTTACAAACTGTTGATGCGGGAATAAAGCTTGTTGTGCACTTACAGAGAGCCTGGGATGCTGTGATCCAGGCAGAACGCAGGCAGGCAAATGGGCCGCGGAGGGCGCGTGGAACGGCTTTTTGCTTAGTATATTGCGACGCTTTGGCATGCGTTAGTTGCCGGGGATATAATGTATCCTGTTTAAGAGCGCGGTTTTCCGTGAATCAAGGTGGCACCGCGGGTTATGCCCGTCCTTGACAAGCTGTCAGGGACGGGTTTTTGTTTTATCAGATCGTCCCATGATGAATTATTTTGAAAGGGTTGATTTTGTATGTCGAAAGGACGATTTGGCATTTATGGGGGGCAATATGTTCCAGAGACTCTGATGAACGCTCTCGATGAGCTGGAAGAAGCATATAATAGATATAAAGATGACCCTGAATTTAATGCCGAACTAAATAACTTGTTAAATGAATACGCCGGTAGGCCGTCGCGACTCTATTATGCAAAACGCATGACAGAGGACCTTGGCGGAGCAAAGATATATTTGAAACGTGAAGATCTAAATCATACCGGTGCTCATAAAATCAATAATGTGCTGGGACAGGCTCTTCTGGCACAGAGGATGGGCAAAACGCGGCTTATTGCAGAGACAGGCGCTGGACAGCATGGAGTTGCAACAGCTACTGTTGCGGCTTTGCTTGGAATGGAATGCGATGTTTATATGGGCAGGGAAGATACAGAGAGACAGGCACTTAATGTATACAAGATGCGTTTGTTGGGAGCAAGGGTGCATCCGGTCACATCTGGTACTGCTACGCTGAAAGATGCCGTCAACGAGACAATGCGAGAGTGGGCAACTAGGCTGTCTGATACACACTACTGCCTTGGCTCTTGTATGGGACCACATCCTTTCCCGACTATCGTACGTGATTTCCAGTCTGTTATATCCAGGGAAATAAAGGAACAGATGTTTGCGCGTGAGGGGAGACTTCCTGATGCAGTTGTCGCTTGCGTAGGCGGTGGTTCAAACGCTATTGGAGCTTTTTATAATTTTATTGATGACCCATCAGTCAGATTAATAGGCTGTGAGGCCGCAGGACGAGGAATAGATACATTTGAAACTGCAGCTACGATATCTGTGGGTAAACTGGGGATTTTTCATGGGATGAAATCTTTCTTCTGCCAGGACGAATATGGACAGATTGCACCTGTATATTCCATATCTGCAGGTCTTGACTATCCGGGTATCGGCCCTGAACACGCCTGGCTTCACGAGACGGGAAGAGCGGAGTACGTTCCGGTAACTGATAATGAAGCTGTTGAAGCTTTTGAGTATTTAAGCCGCATTGAGGGGATTATTCCTGCTATAGAGTCAGCGCATGCTGTGGCTCATGCTATCAAAATTGCACCTGCGATGGGAAAAGATAAAATAATGGTCATAAATATATCTGGCCGTGGTGATAAGGACTGTGTATCCATTGCCAGATATAGAGGGGAGGAAATTTCAGAATGAGTGGATTATCCGGTGCTTTTTCTGGGAAAAAGGCATTTATCCCTTTTATCACTTGCGGATATCCGAGTATTCAGGTGACTGAAAAGGCTGTCCTGGCCCTTGATAATGCCGGTGCAGATATAATTGAACTTGGTATACCGTTTTCAGATACGACTGCTGAAGGTGCTCTAATCCAGGAGATGAACAATTCAGCTCTTTCAGCTGGCATAACTACGGACGATGTCCTTCAGCTTGTCAAAAAAATAAGCCGGTCCATATCGGCTTTAATCGTTCTTTCCACCTATGCAAATGTTGTATTTTCCTACGGAACCGATAGATTCATTTCAAGCGCGGTCCAGTGTGGTGCTAAAGGACTGATTTTATCTGATGTGCCATATGAAGAGGCAGAGGAGTTTAGAAAGTCCTGCGATAGGTACGGAATGGACTTGATATTGCAGACTGTACCTTTTTTAGAGCGCCCATTTTCTGAAATAGCAGCTGCTTCAGAGGGATTTGCATATTGCTCTTCTGCTGGAGAAGATGCGGAAGCTGATGGAAAAGCTATTGGCGTTTCTGAAATGATAAAATTTATAAAAAAGGACAACATTGGCACATACTGCGCTGTTGACTTAGATGTAAGAAACGCTGATGAAGCCCATAACGCCGCACTGATCTCAGATGGAGTGATCGTAAGCTGCGCTTTTCAACAGATTTTAAAATCATATGACAACTATAGCATCGAAAAAATCGAAACATTGGCGAGACGCATGAGGAAAGTGATATAAACCTATATCAATTAGATAAGATGGAGCGGAAAGTTTTCCGCTCCATCTTGTTGTGCTGTGTACTCATGATTACGAAATATTTTTATATTTTTTTGCTGGTTTGCGTTGACAAACTTATTAGATAGTGATAAGGTTTTATACAAGAATTAGCTGTGGCTAATTCTTGTATAAAACGCACTGGAGAGTGATGAAATGAAGCAACACCGTTTCTGGGCGTGGGCAGCAGTTATTTGTTTTATTATGGTTTTTTATACAGGATATCACCATAAGTAAGGAGTGGGAAAGATGTTTAGTTGTATTGATGGTAAGAAATTGGCATTATTTTTGGGCGGTGTGGTCTTTGGCACCGCAGGTATAAAAGTCTTATCGAGCAAAGACGCTAAAAGAGTATATACAAAGTGTACGGCGGCGGCTTTGCGAACTAAAGATAGTATTATGAAAACTGTGACTACAATACAGGAAAATGCCGAAGATGTTTTGGCTGAAGCGAAAAAGATAAATGAAGAACGAGCAAAAAACGATGCTTCCCAAATTATTGACGGTGCTCAGGACGAAGAATAAGAACCATATGGAGGCCAGCTACTTGCGGGCCTCCTTTTCGGATTCCCATTGACGGGAGGAACAAAATTGAAGTTTATTATCAAACATGAAATTGATGGCAGGATGAGAGTGCGTTCCGCTGCCGGAACTATGTCTTTTCGACAAGCTGATATATTACAGTACTATTTAGAAAATATAAGTGTGGTAGAACGGGCTCATGTATATGAGCGTACAGGAGACGCGGTAATCATCTATCGTGGCAGCAGGGAAGAGATAATTGAAAAACTTGCGCGGTTTGCTTTTCAGAATGTTGATGTCCCTGAGAGCGTTTTGGAGAATTCTAATAGATCAGTTGAGAGTTTTTATAAGGAAAAAATCATTATTAAGACATTATCTCGCATTTTTGCAAAATGCTTTGTGCCGTATTCTCTGCGTATTTTCTATACAACCATAAAAATGCTTAAATATATAAAACAGGGGATTATATGTTTAAAAAGAGGCAGAATAGGAGTTCCTGTGTTGGACGCAATAGCGATAACTGCCTCTATATTTAGAGGTGAGTTTAACACTGCCAGTTCAATAATGTATCTTCTGAGTATTGGGGAGTGTATGGAGGACTGGACTCACAAGAAGGCTGCTGGAGATTTAGCCAGAAGTATGTCGCTTAATTTGGACACCGTGTGGATAGAGAAAAACGGACGGGAGATTAAAGTGCCTGCATCTTCTGTGATGACTGGAGATATTGCAGTTGTCAGAATGGGAGACGTAATCCCATTTGACGGTACCGTTGAAAATGGAGAAGCTATGGTGAATCAGGCATCTCTAACTGGAGAGGGAATGCCGGTAAAGAAGACAAAGGGCGGATATGTGTATGCTGGTACGGCAATAGAAGAAGGAGAGCTTCATATATCCGTTAGGGAAGTTGCAGGCTCTACCAGGTTTGAGAAAATAATTACTATGATCGAGGAATCAGAAAAACTGAAATCAGCAGTTGAAAGTAAGGCGGAACATTTGGCAGATAATCTTGTCCCGTATACTTTATTCGGCACGGTGATAGTTTGGCTTTTAACAAGAAATATTACAAAGACACTCTCTGTGTTAATGGTGGATTTTTCTTGTGCGCTTAAATTAGCCATGCCTGTTACAGTTTTATCGGCTATGCGCGAGTGCAGTAACTATGGTATTACTGTGAAGGGCGGTAAATATCTTGAAGCGGTGGCTGAGGCTGATACAATAGTGTTTGACAAAACGGGAACATTAACAAAAGCTCAGCCTGTTTTCAAACAGATTATCCCTCTTTGTGATAGAAATCCGGATGACCTTCTCCGTATAGCAGCCTGTCTTGAAGAGCATTTTCCACATTCTATGGCAAAAGCTGTGACTCAAGCGGCAAAGATGAGAGGGTTGGAGCACGAAGAAATGCATTCAAAAGTTGACTATATTGTCGCGCATGGAATTGCCAGCAATATTGGTGCTAAACGAGTTGTAATTGGAAGCGCACATTTTGTGCTTGACGATGAAAAGTGTGTTGTCCAAGACAGTTACAGACATGTAATGGATGATTTGCCTCTTGATTGTTCTCATCTGTATTTGGCTATAGACGGCGTACTTGCCGCTGTTATATGTATTTCCGATCCGCTTCGCCAGGAGGCGCAAGATGTTATAGATGGGTTAAAACATGCGGGATTTGATAATATTGTCATGATGACAGGTGACAGTCGGCGTACGGCAGATTCAATTGCATTGCAGGTAGGAATTGATAAGTATTACGCTGAAGTGCTCCCAGAAGATAAGGCAAAATTTATTCAGAGCCAAAGGGATAATGGAAGAACGGTTGTAATGGTAGGCGACGGCATCAATGATTCTCCGGCGCTCTCAGCAGCTAATGCTGGTATTGCAATTAGCGAAGGCGCAGCTATAGCCAGAGAGATAGCGGACATAACTGTTGCCGCTGATGACTTGCGCGAACTTGTCAGACTTAAATATTTGAGCACCGCCATGATGAAAAGAATAAACAGGAACTACAGGGCGATTATGGGAATAAACGGCGGACTCATACTTTTGGGTATACTGGGAGCCATACAGCCTGCGATGTCGGCGCTGCTGCACAATATGTCGACTTTAGTAATTGGCTTGGAGAGTATGAGAAACTTACTGCCGGCAGAAAATACAAAGGCATAATCTGCATATATTTTTTGCCATATATAAAAATGTCTGACGAGCATTTTAGTTCGTCAGACATTTTTATAAAGTAAAAAATTAGAATGAAAGGAAAAAGTCCTCCAAAGCCTTATTACTTTGAAGGACTTGTGTCAAGACGTCACCAATGATAAAAACTCACCGTGGTGCATTGCTCTCCACACTATATACACGATTATATCATATTTATTGGTATCTACACGATTTTTGCAATGATACCCCCTTTCCTATATCTCTACACGATAAACCCACTTGACCAAACTAAAGTGCTAATATAAAGTAGAAATAGAAAAAGGTCATGCCTAAGTTAAGAAAGAGGAAATACAAGCACCATGCGGTTATATCAAAATAGTACTATTATCAAATGATAACTACTATTTTACCACTGTTTTCCGCTCAAAACAACGCTGAGACCGCTTATTTTTCCGTTATTTTGTGTCAGCACGTTGCAAGTTGACCAACAGAGGCTGCCCCCATCCGTCATTATGCTTGACAAGATGTAACAAAGATTTCAAGGTGTTACATCCGGTGTTTTTGAGCCTGATTTCAAAGCTGCAATGTCGGCGTTTCTGCGGTGGGAATTGTCCAGATTGAGCTGAAAAACTACATTGAAACGCTTATAATTGCACTTTTTGCACGATTACAGTAAAATCGGGGCAATAGTCTGCCAAGGCTAAGAACATTAAGAATTTGGAGGTAATGAAGATGAAAAAATATTTAGCATGTTTTTTAATCCTTGCAGTCAGCTTATTCACTCTGTGCAGTTGTGCCTCCAGTGATGACGCAGCTGCAAACAGCCCGCCTGAGCCATCCACGAGCGTGGAGGATTCGGCGGAGAGCAACAAGCCAGCTGAAGAAACCCGGCCTCAACCGGACGGGGATGAGCCGGCAACGGAAACGCCTAGTCAGTCTTGAAGAGCCGGGAGAGATTACGGGGATTATAGCGATGGTGACAGAGATCACGTCTGACTATTCGTTTACGATCTTGAGCATTGATCCAGATACTGGTGAGCAAAAAACTATATCCACGATCGTTTATCCCGGGACTTCTACTGATAGCACAGGCGAATGTTACTATTTTCCAGCCATTACGAAGATATATACCTCGTCACTATGCGAGTGGATCTCCACCGACTTGCAGAAGGTCGCAACGACTAAACAATTTGGGACCAATGGCGAATATCATGCTGGATGGTTCGACACGAGTGGCACATTCTTTGATGTTACAGCGGCAGTAGGAATGCAAGCGGAAAGTGATTTTGATGCTCCCACAAAGCATCGCGCACTGGGGTTTTCGGGTGAGCAATTCGTTTTTGAGGATGCGGAAACTGGAGAGTCTTATTATGTACCTATAGACAACATTGCGCCTGATACGGTTCAACTTGGGAATCCCATAGTAGATGCTTTACCTGATGTACCGCGAGACTATTATTTCTGCGACTGGATTGATGATAGCCGATATTTGGCTGATTACTGTCCTTCGTCTTACGATGAGAAGACGGTGAACGTAATTGTTGACGCAACGTCTAATACTTTTACATAATATGTGCCGAGTGACGTTAGATTCTCGTGGAATGGCGTGATTAGCCCCAATGGTACGGAAATCGCATTTATTTCTTCTCCTCGAAGTGGGAGTGTTGCCCCAGACTTATATATAACATCCGTTACAGGTGGTGATCCAACTAAGGTCAATACGATGTTATCTTTTTCTGAGGCGGGGAGACCCATCGTGCCAAACTGGACGCAGTATCCAACCAGCGGCAGGACGTGTACGACTTTAATCGACTGGCGCTAACTCATGAAGGGGGGTGATGAAATGAGCAGCTATTTATGCCCAATCTGCGGAAAGTCGGTGGAGGCAGGATATGCGTGCGCTGAGTGTGCATGGCTTCACCTCAAGGATATGCGCGAAGGGCGGGTGCCGCCCGGCATCCAAGATCGTTTCTATCGGTTGGAGTACTGGCGAGCGTATCGCTTGAACGAAATTGCCCTAGAAAAGGGCGAGATTTCTCGACCGGAGGCAGAACGACGCGCTGCTGCGATTACGCAAGAGATGCGCGATTTACAGGAGCGGACGCTGGCCGCTGAAGCCGAGAGAGAGAAGAAACAGGCCGAGCGCTATGCGCATTATCTCTACTGATCATGGGGTAAGGTTGAGCGCAGCTCAAGTTACGACAAGGAGGTCTCTTTATAATGACCCCGGCGCGAACATGCGTTTTTCATCCTTGATTCAGAATAGTACGAAAAGCTCTGTTTAGTTCCGGCTATTCACCCCCAAGATTTAAGGCCCGCTTCCCGTTAAAAGCGGGCCTTTTTCTTGCCAAGGCGAAAAGAAAACACACCACCACAGAAAGGGGGCGCGATATTATGTCAGACTTTTCTCCAAACATGAACCTCAATGAAGCAGAGAAAAACCTGCTACTATATTGTACCGATAATAAATCCGTAGTAGCCTTTATTATCAGAGAGAAAGATTACTTGCTTAACAAATGCCTTCGCGATTGAAAGGCTGAGTGCAACGTTAAGGATTTTTCCGGTATGCTGCTGTCTGTTCTGGACTCTATGGCTAAGGTGAAAATCACTGAACAGATTATAGAATCAATAGAGGCGGTGAGTTTACTAATCATACATCAGATATGGAAGGCGCTACAAAAAGGTATTGAATCAAAAATGAGTAATGCCACTTTAAGAGCGTCCCAAAATGGTTTGACCATTACTTTCGTGGTTTCCTCAACAAATAACAGATATCTTCAAATGTCGGAGGAGTTTTTGGGCGACGACTGGCCAGATTTAATACCTATATTAATTCCCCGCTGGCGAAGGGTGCAAATCGCCAACAGCATAAGCGGGACGGGGGCAAATCGGGTGCAAATGAAATGAAGCGCATGAGATCAAGGGCGGTAGCCGAGGCGATTTGGGGCCGCCAGAGAGCCTCAGAAGGAGCGTCATCCCGTAAGTCAATATATAAAAATAGCAGAAGACCCCTGTTTTACAGGGGTCTTCTGCTGGTCATCTTTGTATCAAAAGTGACGTCTCGATATGGTCGGAGTGGCGGGACTTGAACCCGCGGCCTCATGGTCCCGAACCATGCGCGATACCAAACTTCGCCACACCCCGAAATCTTGTGCGTGTATTATTATAGTAATCGAGAGGCTTCTTGTCAAGGAAAAATACGGAGCATCCGTTTCTCATATACGTTATAAATGTGGACAAACGTGAATATAAATCTATAACAAATTAATTTAATGGGTATGCTTGGGGAGTTGTTATAGATGGTATATGAGGGTAAGCCATATCCAAAGCGGGGCAAAAGAAAGAAACGAACACGCGTAAAGATTGAAACAGTTAAATCAGGGACAAAGCTATTAGTATGTTTGTGGGTGCTGTTTTTGGCGATATTGATTAAATTTGTTTTTCCGTCTACGGCTGCGAATATACAGGAAACTGTACTAACTTTTTTGGAAAACAGTGTTGATTATAGCTCTGCTGTTAGGGTATTAGGCGAGGCTGTGAGCGGTGAAAAGGATTTTCTGGAGGCTATTTCGCAGGCATATAATTACGCATTTAGACTATCGTCCGATGAAGTTGAGGTATATGCACAGAGTGAAGATATTGACGTTGTTGACGATGACATACCAGAATCTGAGTTGTATTATAATGTGCCGTCAGATGCACAGGAAACCGAGGTAGATAAACAGGAGATATATTCTCCCGATATTCAAAGCGGTGATGAAACAGAAGATGAGCATGTTGCGGAACAAGAAAATGACAATTTTGACGATGCAGTCTCTGCTTTTATTGAGAGTCAGGAACTTTATGCACACCTTGGAGTGCCTGAAAACGTAACATATGATAAACCAGAGTTAGATATTGATAGTGTGGTCCCTGTTATAGGAACGGTTACATCACATTTTGGATATCGCGATCACCCAGTAGAAGGCGAGATAATATTTCACTATGGCACTGACATAGGAGCTGATAAAGGCCAGGATGTTTTGGCCTTTGCAGATGGAAGTGTATATGCAGTTGGCGATAGTTCAAGCTATGGGCTTTATATTATTTTGCAGCATGACAATGGTATTGAGACACTTTATGCCCATCTTGATAGTGTGGATGTGGAGGGTGGAGATAGCATTAGCAAAGGTGAGAAAATCGGTTCGGTAGGGGATTCTGGCAATGCCACTGGACCATGTCTGCATTTTGAGCTTATGCAAAATGAAATATATCTCAATCCGGAGTATTATGTGCAATGGAAATGAAACAAAAGATATTTATTATTAAGCCCAGTTTCCTTATTCTTGCTGCAATGGTTATCTTGTTTCTGGGTATGAGAGCTGCGCTGATTATAATTGTATCTGTAATCATTCATGAACTTGGACATCTGATAGCTATTTGGCTATGCGGCGGTTTTGTTAGAAAGTTGAAAATAGGCGCCCTTGGAGCAGAGATATTTTTTTCCGGTTCTTTTTCTTATGGAAAAGATTTACTCATCGCTTTGTCTGGACCGACAGCAAGTCTTGTTGCAGCGGCTGTTTCTGGAAGCATAGCCGGCTATTTTACCTCAGAAATTGCCTACTATTTTGCAGGGATAAATTTGATATATGGTCTTTTAAACCTTCTTCCGTCAAGCCCTTTAGATGGAGGACGGGCGTTATATTCTATTTTCTCGCTGATTTTTGGACCGTTTGTTGCGGATAAAGTTCAAATCTTTTTTGACTTTATATGTTGTTTTAGTGCAATGATAGCAGGAATTTACGTGTTTTCAGAAACTGGGAGAAATTTGACACTTTTGCTTTGTGCAATTTTACTAATTTCAAATTGTTGCAAAACACATAAAAGTAGTGTAGAATTTCGTAAACAGTATTTTTCATAAATTTAATACATAATTGGTGCTGCCCTATGAAACAACAACTCGAACGGATACTCCAAAGAGTACAAAAGCCTGCACGATATATTGGCGGAGAGTATAATGAAATCATAAAAGATAAGAGTAAGATCAATATCAGATTTGCCTTTTGTTTTCCAGATACTTATGAAATAGGTATGTCCAATTTAGGATTACATATTTTGTATGGTGTTCTTAACGGTGAGCCTGATGTATGGTGCGAGCGAGTTTTCGCACCATGGGGCGACATGGAAGAAGAAATGCGGCGGTGCAACGTGCCGTTGTATGCGCTGGAAAGTGGCGATCCAATTTCGTCTTTTGATATAATCGGATTCTCGCTTGGCTATGAGATGTCATATACAAATGTCCTTAATATGTTAGATCTGGCAGGTATACCAATTAAGGCTTCTGATAGAAAAGAACTCTTTCCAATTGTATTTGCGGGAGGAACTTCGTGCGTAAACCCCGAACCAATGTCCGATTTTTTTGACTTATTTGCTATTGGTGAAGGTGAGGAGCTGGATCTTGATATTGTCAATCTGCTAAAGATTGCAAAAAAGGGTGGATGGGATAAGACTCGGTTTCTCTCAGAAGCCGCTAAGATCCCAGGCGTTTATGTTCCTTCGCTTTATGATATTTCTTACAATAGTGACGGCACATTAAATAGTGTATTAACAAATAACGGTGCTCCAATGGTTGTAACTAAACGGATAATTGAAGAGTTGGAGAATTCATATTTTCCTTCTAGAACCATTGTACCGTCTACAGAAATTGTCCATGACCGAGTCTCTCTGGAGCTCTTTAGAGGATGTATAAGAGGCTGCCGCTTTTGCCAGGCAGGTTATGTATATAGGCCTGTACGAAGAAGAAGTCCGGATTTTTTGCTGAAAAAGGCAGAAGAGGCTCTTTCGGATTCAGGGTATGAGGAAATAACATTATCTTCTCTTTCCACGAGTGACTATAAAGGGCTTAATGAGCTTTGTGATGATCTGCTTGAGTGGTGTGAGCCTAGAAAAGTTAGTCTTTCACTTCCTTCATTAAGAGCTGACAATTTTTCTATGGAACTCATGTCAAAAGTGCAGAAGGTCCGTAGATCAGGTCTCACATTTGCGCCGGAAGCCGGTAGTCAACGCTTAAGAGATGTTATTAATAAAAATGTCAGAGAAGAAGAGCTTCTGGAATCATGTCGAGTTGCCTTCGAAGGCGGATGGAATTCGCTTAAATTGTACTTTATGCTTGGACTTCCTACGGAAACAGATGAAGATGTATTGGCGATAGCCGATCTTGTAAATAAAGTGCTTGATACGTGGCGCACGTACGCTAAAAATCGTTCTCGTGGTGTTAAAATTAATGTAAGTACATCATGCTTTGTGCCAAAACCGCATACTCCGTTTCAATGGGAATCACAAATAGATATGGCTGAGTATAGTCGACGTGTAAAACTTCTGCGTGAAAATATGAGGTCAAGATCTGTCTCTTACAGTTGGCATGAGCCTGATGTGAGCTTTGTTGAGGCTGTTTTATCGCGAGGAGACAGACGTGTGGGTAGAGCAATTGAAGAGGCTTGGCGGTTAGGCGGGAAACTGGATTCATGGAGTGAATATTTTTCTTTTGACAGATGGGTATCTGCTTTTGAAAAATGTGGTCTAGACATGAGCTTCTATGCGTGCAGAGTCCGTAATATTGACGAGGTCCTTCCATGGAATATAATTTCTGTCGGCGTGGACAAGTCTTACCTGGAATCTGAGCGAAAAAATGCTTATGCAGGAAAGATAACTCCTGATTGCAGAGCTCTTTGTACAGGATGCGGTGCTAATTCGCTCCTTTTAAGGAGGGATTGCGATGAGTAGGCTCCTTATGAGAAAGACAGGGAATGCGAAGTATCTTTCCCATCTAGATCTTATGAGAACTATGCAGCGAGCGTTTGTAAGGGCAGGGTTAGAAATTAAACATACACAGGGTTTTAATCCTCACCCATATATGTCATTTGCGTTACCTTTGTCTGTTGGAATCGAAAGCTTATGCGAGCTGATGGATTTTGAACTCGACGATGCGACTGAGCTGGAACGGATTCCATGCACTTTAAATCAAAAACTTCCTGCTGGTCTACATATTGTGTCGGCATATAGAAGTGAGAATAAATTCAAAAACATAAAATGGCTTGATATATTTTGCGAATTATATTATGATGACGAAGTACCTGAAAATGCTGTTACACGACTTCAAAACATATTTTCTAAAAGCGTTGTTGTTGAGAAAAGGACGAAGCGAGGTACAGCACAGATTGATATATTTCCACTTATAGGCTCTCTGAGAATAAACCGCACAGCGGAAAAAGTAGTTGCTATAGATGCAAGAATTTCTGCTCAGGATCCGTCTCTTAATCCAGGACTGCTGATTACGGCTATAAATAAATATGAGCAATCTTTAACTCCTGATTTTACCAAGATGGAGCGCAGGGAGATATATGATGCGGACTTAAAAGTTTTCAGGTAAAATTTCATTTTAAATAAGTATTAATTAGAATATTATAGGAGGTACTTTAATAATGGATCCCAAGGTACATAGGATTGGAGTGCTCACTTCAGGCGGAGATGCGCCAGGCATGAACGCGGCAATACGTGCTGTTGTACGTACTGCTTGCTATTATGGCGTTGAGTGCGTGGGCGTTGAGCGTGGATATAACGGACTTATCAGCGGAGATATGAAGCCGATGACGGCAAGAGACGTCTCTGGAATTACAGGGCTGGGTGGAACAATACTTTATACTGCACGGTGCCCAGAATTTCAGACGCCTGAAGGTCTTAAACGCGCCGCTGACAACTGTCACTTTATGGGGATAGATGGACTTGTGGCTATTGGTGGCGACGGCACTTTCCGCGGAGCAGGGGAACTTTCTGAATACGGTATTTCCGTAGTTGGTATACCTGGGACTATTGACAATGACATAGCCTGTACAGGCTATACAATAGGTTTTGATACGGCCTGCAATACTGCGATTGACTGTATTGACAAACTTGATGATACAATGCGCTCGCATGAGAGATGCTCAGTCGTTGAGGTTATGGGCCATAGATCTGGCCATCTGGCGCTCTCGGTTGGAATAGCTGTTGGAGCTACTGCAGTACTTATACCCGAGAAGCCGTTGGATTATGATAAAGACCTTATTTTGCCAATAAGGGAAGGACGTCTTCGCGGTAGATCCAGCTTTACTGTTATTGTTGCTGAAGGTGCCGCTTCAGGACATGATATAGCTGAAATTGTTGCAGATAAGACAGGTATGGACACACGTGTTACTGTACTGGGTCATGTACAGCGTGGAGGCCGCCCAGCTTCTCGTGACAGAATTATTGCAACACGCATGGGCTATGAGGCTGTTAAAGTCCTCGTTGAAGGCGGAACCAATAAGGTTATCTGCTTTGATGGCTGCACCTACTCCACTGTGGATATCGACGAAGCTCTCAAGATGCAGAAGGGCATAGAAGAGGATATATACGCTCTTCTTGAGGTAATACACAGCTTTAAATAAAAAATTCTGGTATTTTACTTGCATTATTTTTCAAAATGTGATAGAATACTCAGGCTTGTGCGAAATTAGTTTCGCTATCGGGGTGGTCCGCTGCCATTGAATACGTGGTAAGAACACCTGCAGAGAAGGGAGGAGAAATTTGATGAATTTGGTCGATACCCTTACGCAGCAGTATATGAAGCCTGAACTTCCCACTTTGAATGTCGGTGATACAGTTCGTGTTACTGTCAGAGTAAAAGAAGGCAATAGAGAGAGGACTCAGGCATTCGAAGGAACACTGATTGCTAAGAAACACGGTGGTATTAATGAGACGATAACTGTCCGTCGTATTTCTTATAATGTTGGCTGCGAAAAAGTTTTCCCTGTCCATTCCCCGTCTATTGTGTCCATTGATACGGTAAGACGTGGTAAAGTCAGAAGAGCTAAACTCTATTATCTTCGCGACAGAGTTGGTAAAAACGCCAAGGTTAAAGAAAGAATATAAAAAAAGGGGCGATTGCCCCTTTTTTTTATTCTTTTTTTTGTGTATAATCTAGTGGAATAGCTTGGAAAGGCGTGAGGATTTACGCGGGAGAATTACTATATACGCAATTATTCAAAAAGAAAAGACGATGAAGACAAAGATTCAGAATTTATAAATGATTTCGACGATCAAAATAGGAAACCAGAAAGCAAAATAGAGCTCTATGATTGGGTACAGTGCATTGTGGTAGCATTAATAGTCGGAATACTGGTATTTATGCATGGATTCAGGATTGTCAATGTCGATGGCTTATCAATGTATCCAACACTCCAACATGCTGACAAAATTATTACATCTGATTTGTTTTATAGCCCCGAAGTAGGTGATATTGTAGTAGTACAGACTGATACTTATGGTCAGGATCCACTTGTTAAGAGAATTATTGCCGTTGGAGGTCAGACTGTCGATATAGATTTTGAGCTGGGGATTGTATATGTTGATGGAGTTGCATTAGATGAGCCATATGTCAACTCTCTTACTCTTGAAAGGGAGGATTTTTCAGGACCAATTACTATTCCTGAAGGATATCTGTTCTTGATGGGAGACAATAGGAATAGGTCAACAGACAGCCGTTCAAATATGGTGGGATTAGTTGATGAGCGATGCATAATTGGTAAGGTTTACTTCATACTTTTTCCCGGCGCTGACAATGGGGCGAGAGATTGGAGTCGTATTGGGAGTGTGTATAATTAAATATGAGTGAAGAGCTTAATATTCAATGGTTTCCCGGCCATATGGCAAAGGCTCGAAGAATGGTTACTGAAAATGCCAAATTGGTTGACGCTATTTGTGAAGTGATCGATGCCAGAGTGCCTATTTCAAGCCGAAATCCTGAGGTGACTCAGTTGACCCAAGATAAGCCAAGGCTGGTTGTATTAAATAGAACGGATTTAGCGGATCCTGATAAAACTCATAAATGGATGCGGATTTTGCACAGTAGCCAGGTAGAAGTTATTGAGACTGACTGCAAGTCTGGAAAAGGGACAAAAGCCTTTTCTGGTGCAATAAAAAAGCTCCTGAGGGAGAAAATCGAGTATTACGCAGCCAAAGGACAGCAGGGCAGAAAAATCCGTGTTATGGTAATTGGAATTCCCAATGTTGGTAAATCTTCATTTATAAACCGCGTGGCAGGCAAACGGGTAGCAGCAGCGTCTGATAGACCGGGTGTGACTAGGGGAAAGCAGTGGATTTCCCTGGAAAATGGTATAGAACTGCTTGATACTCCTGGTCTTCTATGGCCGAAGTTTGATGACAGAACAGTGGGAGAAAATTTAGCTTTTACCGGAGCGGTGAAAGACGATATTTTAGATGTGGAGGCCCTGGGTGCACGCCTTATGGAAAAACTTCGCGATATGTATCCTGAGACTATAAAGAAACGGTACGGCTTTTACCCTGAAAGCACTATGTCGGGTATTGAGATGCTTGAATTAGGAGCAAAGAGAAGAGGGTTTCTCATTTCTGGCGGAGAATTGGACATTGATAGAATGGCTAAAATTTTGCTTGATGAGTTTCGAGGAGGAGCACTTGGACGGATAACATTGGATACGTTTCCAGAGGTCGTATAATGGACCTGTGGCAGATTGAAGATTCTCTTATTCGACATGGTTACTCCATTATAGCCGGAGTAGACGAGGCGGGCAGGGGACCTCTTGCAGGACCGGTATGTGCAGCTGCGGTAATTCTTCCTCCACATATAGATATTCCGGATCTTAATGATTCGAAAAAACTGACTCAGAATAAAAGAGAAAAACTTTATGAGATAATAAAAGAGAAATCTATTGCCTGGTCATGTAGCTTTGCGTCGCATTTTGAAGTTGATGAACTTAATATCCTCAACGCTACATACCTGGCTATGAACAGGGCTATATCTTCCCTTAAAGTTATTCCGGAAATTTCAATAATTGATGGAAACCGTGCAACTGGTGTTGAGCATAATAATATATGCGTTGTTAAAGGAGACAGCATTTCTGCGTCAGTGGCTGCTGCTTCCATAATTGCAAAAGTCACCCGAGACAGGTATATGGTAGAGCTTTCAAAAAGATATCCCCAATACGGATTTGAGCGGCATAAAGGCTATGGCACTAAACTTCACTATGAAATGCTTAAAAAGTTTGGACCGACACCAGAGCATAGAAGAACTTTTTTGAGGAAAATACATTGAATACTAAATTAATAGGTAGATGGGGAGAAGCTGAAGCGGCAAGATATCTTAAAAGCAAAAAATACATACCCGTCGCAATGGGGTTTTCTACAAGATACGGTGAAATTGATATTATCGCTGAAAGTAAGGAATTTCTTATATTTGTTGAGGTAAAAACTAGAAAAGATGCCAACTTTGCAGAAGCTAAAGATTATGTTACCTTAAGTAAACAACGGAGAATAATAACTGCAGCTAATATGTGGCTTGCAAATAACCGGTGCGAAAAGAAAATTAGGTTTGATGTAATTGAGCTGTATTACAGACTTGACAATGGTAAGCCTCAGCTGGCGATGTTGAATCATATTGAGAATGCCTTTTATGTGAGCAGTGATGACTGATCAAAAATGTTTTGATTTATTTTGATATTTAGGAGAATATTTTATATGAAATACTTTAGTACGCGCGATACGGACATCAGAGTATCAGCTGCAAATGCTATCGCCAAGGGTCTGTCAGCTGACGGGGGTCTATATGTTCCTGAAGTTTTGCCCACACTCCCTGATGGCGCGTTAAAAAACTTGTGTGGCATGAGCTATATGCAACGCGCAGTTTACGTAATGAGCATGTTCTTAGATGATTTTACGACTTCCGAACTGACTAACTATACCAATAGAGCATATAGTACAGTTGGATTTGATACTCCAGATATTGCGCCTGTATATTCTATAGATGATACTACTCATTTTCTCGAACTTTGGCATGGCCCCACGTGCGCCTTTAAAGATATGGCACTTCAAATGCTTCCATATCTTTTGACGTCCTCTCTTAAGAAAATAGGAGAAGACAAGGACGTGTGCATACTTGTTGCGACAAGCGGAGATACAGGGAAGGCAGCACTTGAGGGCTTTGCAGATGTAGAAGGGACAAAAATTCTTGTTTTTTATCCTCAGGATGGAGTTTCAGATATTCAGAAACTTCAGATGACATCGCAGAGTGGCAGTAATGTTGGCGTATGCGCTGTCAAAGGTAATTTTGACGATGCTCAGACAGGTGTAAAGACAATTTTTTCTGATGAGCTGCTTAGAAATGAGTTGGCCAAAAGAGGATGGATGTTATCCTCTGCAAATTCAATTAACTGGGGACGGCTGCTTCCTCAGATAGTGTACTATATTTCAGCTTACTGTGATCTTGTCAATTCTAATAACATCAGTATTGGAGACAAAATTAATTTCTGCGTCCCTACTGGTAATTTTGGTGATATTCTTGCCGGATACTATGCAATGAAGATGGGACTTCCTGTGAATAAGCTGATATGTGCATCTAATATGAATGATGTACTGACAGATTTTATTGATACAGGGACCTATGATAGAAACAGAGAATTCTTTACAACAATTTCACCTTCTATGGATATTCTTGTCTCCAGCAATCTGGAGCGTCTGCTATTTGATATATCAGGCTATGATGATGTATTGATAAGAGAATATATGTTAAAATTGTCCAATGAAGGCAGATATACGGTCTCAGATGATATTAAAGATGCAATCAAATCTGTGTTCGCAGCAGGGTATTGTGATGATGACGAGACGAAGAACGTAATTAATCGCACTTTTAGCGAAAAAAACTATTTAATAGATACGCATACTGCCGTCGCGTATGGAGTACTTGAGAAATATCGAAATAGCACCGGAGATAATACTATATCAGTAGTAGTTTCAACAGCAAGTCCGTATAAATTCTGCGACAGTGTTCTGTCTGCCATTGGCGAACATGTAGATGAACACGGCTTGGCTTTGATAGATTTGCTGGAACATCGTACTGGCGTACCTGCTCCCATGCCATTAAAGAATCTCAATAAAAAAGTTGTTAGATTTACTGACAGTGTTGAAAGGAACCAGCTGACAGAAAAAGTATTAGACTTTTTAAAGTGATTCTCAATTAAATAATATAAGTGCTTGTAGCTTTTATGTAAAGCCCGGACTTATGCTCGGACCGGGCTTTTGAAAAGTTACATTGAACTTCTGGCTTCAAACGTGCCGCAGAAAGTTTCGGCCTTTCTTATCGCACTCTGAGATTCAACTGAAATACTATTGGCATGGCAGCAATTGTCTCCGCCGTGATACTTGCAATTTATGACATCGCAGCCTACGCCTTGCAACTTGCTCTTGGAACTGAAATTACTATTATCATTCATTGCTAACTCTCCTTTTTGTGCATTGATTCATTACTGCATATTTATTATGGCTGCCTTAAACTGAATTATTCTATTATTGCTGGAGGTGAGACCATATGCTTTACACAATAGGTGATCTTCACCTCTCATTTGAGTCTTCAAAGCCCATGGATATATTTGGACCTGAATGGGAAGACCATGCAGAAAAGCTGAGAAAGAATTTTTTATGCCTTACAGATGATGACGTCTGTGTAATATGCGGAGATCTCACTTGGGGAATGGATATGAGAAGCTGTCTGGAAGATTTTCGGTTTATTGACAGATTACATGGCAAAAAGATAATCTTAAAGGGAAATCATGATTTCTGGTGGTCTACAGCCAGCAAAGCTAAAAAATTCTTCTCAGAAAATGGAATTTCAACTATTGAGATACTGAATAATAATTGCTTTTTTTATGATGGTATAGCAATTTGCGGTACAAGAGGGTGGATGTGTCCCGCCGAGAATGCCAGTGAGCATGATAGGAAAATTATGTCTAGAGAAATTCAACGGTTAGAGACTTCGCTCAAGGCAGCTGGCAACGCTGAGAGAAAAATATGTTTTCTCCATTATCCGCCAATTTTTGGGCGCTACAGATCCGAGGAGATGATAAGACTGATGCACTTATACAATGTAAAGGAGTGCTATTATGGTCACATCCATGGGGCGGGAAGACTGCACGCAATTGAAGGTATAGTTGATGGAATTGACTATCATTTGATATCTGCGGACCATGTTGATTTCTGCCCCATAAAAATTACGTAAAAATTATATTAAAATGTTTGCATTTATGATAAGTTCTGTTATAATATTCGAGTATGCCCAGTAAAAACAGGAGGACAACCGACGTGAACGTAAAGGAATTCGAGAAAAAAGAAAAAAATACAGCTGAACTCACAATGCAGATATCTGCTGAGGAGTTTGAGGAAGCAGTAAACAAAGCTTATCTCAAAAACAGAAGCAGAATATCTGTTCCAGGCTTTAGAAAAGGGAAAGCCCCTAGGAAAATCATTGAGGGTATATATGGCGTAGGCGTTTTTTATGAAGACGCTGTGGAATCTCTGTATCCCGAAGCCCTTCAAGCCGGTATCGAAGAGGAAAAAATCGACGCTGTGGGACGTCCGTCTGTCCTCGACTTTGATATTTCCGAAGATAAGAGCCTTACAATAAAATATCTTGTGTCTCTTTACCCAGAAGTCACTTTGGGACAGTATAAGGGCATTGCTGCACCAAAGCCAACCGTACGTGTACTTAAGAAGGATGTGGACAGAGAAATTGAGAGAGTGCGCCAGCAAAATGCTCGTATTCAGACTGTTGACCGTGAGGCGAAGTCAGGTGATATAGCCAACATTGACTTTGAGGGATTTGTCGATGGCGAGACTTTTGAAGGTGGTAAAGGCGAAAATGTAGATCTTGAACTTGGTGCCGGACAGTTTATACCCGGGTTTGAGGATCAGGTTATCGGAGCTAAGGCTGGAGACCATATTGATGTTAATGTCACTTTCCCAAAAGAGTATGTGAAAGAACTTGCTGGGAAAGATGCCTTATTTAAAGTCACTGTTAACGAGGTTAAGGAGAAGCAGCTTCCGGAGCTGGACGATGAGTTTGCGAAAGACGTTTCGGAATATGATACATTGGCAGAATATTCTGCCAGCATAAAGGAACATATAACTGAAGAACGTAAAGCAGATGCTCAGCGGGCTTTTGAGGAGGTCGTATTATCCCGACTTGTTGATAATGTCCAATGTGATATTCCTGATGCTATGATTGATGAGCAAGTTGAGTCCATGATGAACAATTTCAGATATAATCTTGCTTCACAGGGAATCGAGTTAGAGCAGTACTTTAGCATGATGGGTATGGACTTGGAGCTTTTCAAGAAAGAGAGCCGTCCAACTGCTGAAAAAGAGATCAAGGCGGATCTTGCTTTTGAGGCTATAGCAAAGCAAGAAGACTTTGATATTTCCGATGAGGCAGTTGAGGACGAGTATAAGAAAATGGCAGAGAACTATCATGTAGATGTCGACGCCATTAAAAAAGCGGTTGACGAGAATTCCATTAGGACAGGTCTTAAAATTCAAGCTGCCCGCGATCTTGTTTTTACAAGTGCTGTTGTTGAGAAAAAAGAAAAAAAAGCAGAGGATAAGTCTGCGGATAATGACAGCGTAAAAGATGACAAGACTGAGATAACTGAGAAATAATAAGATCTTAAGACGTTATTTTATGTGTACAGTATATATAAAGTAGCAAATGGATAATATCTTTTCGTTGCCAACAATTTAAGGAGATGTTATTTATTATGAGTTTGGTTCCATATGTAGTTGAACAGACGTCACGTGGCGAGCGTTCTTATGATATTTTTTCAAGGCTGCTAAATGATAGAATTGTGTTCCTTGGTGAAGAGGTTAATGATACTACAGCCAGCCTTATAGTTGCTCAGTTTCTGTATCTTGAAGCTCAGGATCCTGATAAGGAAATTCAGTTTTATATAAATTCGCCCGGCGGTTCTGTGACTGCAGGAATGGCGATTTATGACACTATGCAGTATATAAAGTGTGATGTTTCAACTATATGTATCGGTTTAGCCGCCAGCATGGGCGCTTTTCTACTTTCCTCAGGCACGAAAGGAAAGCGTTTGGCTCTGCCCAATGCAGAGATAATGATACATCAGCCATCAGCAGGCACTCAAGGCCAGATCACAGATATGGCTATACATCTCAAGCGTTTGGAAACCATAAAAGAGAGAATGAATTCGATTTTAGCAGAGAATACTGGTAAGCCGATTGATGTTGTGCGTGAAGCCTGCGAGAGGGATAACTTTATGAGTGCACAAGAGGCTCTGGAGTTTGGACTTATCGATAAAGTTATATATAAGCGGTAATTTGCGCTATCCTTTTATGAGAGGAAATAATGCATGCCAAATAATGATGATCGGCTAATCAGATGTAATTTCTGTGGCAAAACAGAGGATCAGGTAGACAGAATTATTGCCGGCAGAGGAGCATATATATGCAACGAATGCGTTAAACTCTGTTCCAGCATAATCAACGATGGCTATAATGAAGCTATCAATGATGATGAATCAGACAATATATACGATCTGGTTAAAAGGCTGCCAAAGCCTGCCGAAATTAAGAAATACCTTGACGAGTATATTATAGGTCAGGAGAGGGCGAAGATCGCCCTCTCTGTGGCCGTCTACAACCACTATAAGCGTATCTTTTCTTTTGGTACCAATGATACTGAGATACAAAAAAGCAATATCCTGATTATTGGTCCCACAGGTAGTGGAAAGACGTTATTTGCCCAAACTTTGGCAAAGATTCTGCAGGTGCCGTTTGCCATAGCCGATGCTACAACTCTAACGGAAGCCGGATACGTGGGAGACGACGTAGAAAATATATTGCTCAGGCTGCTTCAGGCAGCAGATTTCAATGTTCCTCTTGCGGAGCGTGGAATCATATATATTGATGAACTCGACAAGATAGCAAGAAAAAGTGAAAATACTTCAATAACGAGAGACGTATCCGGTGAAGGAGTGCAGCAAGCCCTTTTGAAAATACTTGAAGGTACTGTTGCGAACGTTCCTCCGCAGGGTGGGCGTAAGCATCCTCATCAGGAGTTTATCAGTATAGATACGACTAATATACTATTTATCTGCGGCGGAGCTTTTGACGGCATTGATAAAATCATTGAGAACCGTTTAGATAGAAAAGGGATGGGCTTTGAAGCCGAGATTAAAAGTAAAAATGAGCGTGACGTGGGAGAGATAATGCAGGATGTCCAGTCCCATGATCTGCTTAAGTTTGGAATTATACCAGAGTTAATCGGGCGTATGCCAATTTTGGTTCCAATGAGACAATTAGGACGCGACGATCTTGTTCGTATTTTAAAGGAGCCCAAAAATGCGCTTACACGGCAGTACAAGGCTCTTATGAGTTATGATAGAGTCGATTTGGAATTTGATGATGATGCTCTTGAAGCCATTGCCGATAAAGCCATTGCAATGGATATCGGTGCCAGAGGTTTACGCTCTGTGGTGGAGAGCATTATGACTGATATTATGTATGATGTGCCGTCGGATGACAAAATTGAGAAAGTTATAGTCACTAAAGAGTGTGTTATTGACGGTGCAAAACCCAAAGTGTTTCACAGGCAACGCCCTCAGATTGATCCTGACGTATTAAGTGCAATATAATGTTGAAGAGCCGCACTTTTGTGCGGCTCTTCGAGGAAGGCTTGACTAAGTAAGAATTTTAAGTTTGTGAGGTCACTTTGAGCGAAGGGGAGGATACTTATGTCAAATAACCTTTCGAACTTTGAATTTGAAGGTATAGAACTACTTCCAATTATTGCTCTGCGAGGTATAACTGTTTTTCCTGAAATGGTTATTAATTTTGATGTGGAGAGAAGGCAGTCTATTTCGGCGCTAAATGCGGCTATTGACAGCGGTAGGCAGATTTTTCTCTCTGGGCAGAAGGAAGTACTTAAAGAATATCCGGATGAAGATGATGTATACGATATTGGTGTAGTTGGTGCAATCCGTCAATTCTTAAGGACAGCTGAAGGCGGAATGCGTGTTATGATTGAAGGCCTGTATCGAGCAAAAGCTATTTCGACTGATTTAAGCGGACAGTATCCTGTGGCGCATGTTGTTAGGTTGGATGCAGAAGCAGTTAAAACAACTGCAAAAATTGAAGCCACCTTACGTAACACGATAGGAATATATGAAGAGTATCTTGCTGCCAGCGGCAGTGCCATTCCTGAAACACTAATCGGACTTGCTGTGAGAAACGACCCCGGTTATACTGCCGATTACATTGCACAGAATGTCTATTTCAAATATCCTCAAAAGCAGGAAATACTTGAGATATTAGACCCAGTTAAGCGGCTGAATACGGTCAGTTCCATGCTTCAACGAGAAGTTGAAGTCATGCGTATTGAGCACGATATTAATGATAAGCTAAGAGAACATCTTGCCCATATGCAAAGGGAAAATATTTTACGTGAGCAAATGCGTATAATTCAGATGGAACTGGGAGACGATGAGTCATCTGAAATTGAAGATTATAGAGACAAGATTATCAAACTCAATCTGTCTGAGGAGATCCAAAAGAAACTTTTAAAGGAGACTGACCGCCTAAGCAAACAGTCTTTTGGTTCTGCCGAGGCATCGGTTATACGGAATTATCTTGATGCTGTTCTTGCTCTTCCGTGGAACACATCTACTAAAGAACGACTTGATATCTCAAGTGTTAGAAAAATATTAGATAAAGATCACTATGGTCTTGAAAAAGTGAAAGAGAGAATAATTGAATCCATTGCAGTTCGCAAGATGGCACCTGATGTAAAGGGAGGTATACTTTGCTTAGTAGGTCCTCCAGGAGTTGGCAAAACTTCCATAGCTATAAGTGTGGCAAAGGCAATGAACAGAAAGCTTGCGCGCATGTCATTAGGTGGAGTACACGACGAAGCGGAAATACGTGGACACAGAAAAACCTATGTTGGCGCTATGCCGGGACGCATAATGACGGCAATTACACAAGCAGGCACGAAAAATCCTCTACTTTTACTTGACGAGATAGACAAACTTGGCAATGACTATAAAGGAGATCCCGCATCGGCTCTGCTGGAAGCTCTGGATCCAGAGCAAAATTCCTCTTTTAGAGATCATTACTTGGAAGTGCCCTTTGATCTATCTGAGGTTATGTTTGTAACTACAGCAAATACTCTAGATACTATACCGAGACCTCTTCTTGACAGAATGGAAGTAATTGAACTCACAAGTTATACAGATGAGGAAAAATTGAGGATTGCCAAAAATCACTTGCTTCCTAAACAGCGGAAAAAACACGGACTTGATAGTAAAACAATGAGAATTAGTGATGCTGTTATTCGCGATCTTATTTCCGGCTATACAAGAGAGTCCGGCGTTCGGCAGCTGGAAAGGGAACTGTCTGCGCTCTGCCGCAAAACTGATACGCTTATTGCGGAGGGAAAGGCAAATTCCTTGACGATTACTACGTCGCGACTTGAGGAATTTTTAGGGCCACGGCGTTTTAGGCCCGAAAAACTATCTGGTAAAAATCAAATAGGTGTAGTCAATGGACTTGCATGGACATCAGTGGGTGGAGAGATTTTAGAAGTTGAAGTAGGTATACTTGATGGCAGCGGCAAACTGGAACTTACAGGTAATTTAGGAGAGGTAATGAAGGAGTCTGCTCAGGCAGCAGTTTCTTATATTCGCAGTAGATGCGATCGCCTGGGAATAGACAGAGAATTTTATAAAAACAGGGATATCCATATCCATTTCCCGGAGGGAGCTGTTCCGAAAGACGGACCGTCAGCAGGTATAACAATTGCTATTGCAGTTATTTCAGCATTAGCAAATGTACCAGTGCGATGCGATATTGCAATGACTGGAGAGATAACACTTACAGGCAGAATACTCCCAATTGGCGGTTTAAAGGAGAAAACTATGGCGGCTCTGCGTTATGGTATAAAGACGGTAATAATTCCCACCGAAAATGAGAGTGACTTAAATGAGATAGACCAAACAGTCAGAAGAGCTTTAAATTTTGTAACGGCATCCCGCCTTGATGATATTATAGATGTGGCTCTCGAACTGTCAGAAAAGAGCAGCTGCGGAAGTGTGTTTGTTCCAATAAAAGATAAGAAAAGAAATACAGCAACGATAAGGCAATAAATGCTTAAGGAAATAACTAATGAATTTTACAAAAGTTGAGTTTATTAAGTCTGCGGCAAGCCCAAAGGATTTTATATATGACGGCCTGCCGCAGGCCGTATTTGCAGGAAGATCAAACGTGGGTAAATCCTCTGTCATCAACTCGTTGGTAAGACGTAAAAATTTTGCTCGTGTCGGGTCTCAACCGGGAAAAACATCACAGATAAACTATTTCCTGATAGACTCAAAAGCGTATTTAACTGACCTTCCAGGATACGGTTATGCTAAAGTATCCAAAGCAGAAAGAGACCGTTGGGGAAAACTTATGGAGAACTATTTTTCGCAAAACGGTCTTATTACCTTAGGGGTTATGATTGTCGATGCCAGACATAAACCCACCAATGATGATATTCTGATGGCAAATTGGTTTAAGGAAGCAGATTGCAGATTTATAATTGTAGCAAATAAAATCGATAAAGTAAAAAAAAGCGCCATTAATGAGAATGCAGCTGTAATTAGAGAAACACTCGCCCTCTCTGATACGACCCCGTTGATACTGTATTCGGCTGTTACGGGTACAGGCAGAGGAGAACTAATTGCGGCAATTGAAAACGCACTTGTAATATGATAAAATATTGCCATGTTGGAGATTTTAAGAAATTTAGATTGGTCAGTTCTTACCAATGTGCTTTTATCGATAATACCTGCGTTAATTTGCATAACTATTCATGAATGCAGCCATGGCTTTGTTGCTCTTAAGCTGGGAGATACAACTGCACGGGATATGGGAAGACTGACACTTAATCCGTTGAAACATTTTGATATTATCGGATTTGCTATGCTGGCTTTTGCTGGATTTGGATGGGCAAAACCTGTGCCAATAAATATGTATAACTTTAAGAATCCAAAAAAGGGTATGGCTGTATCGGCGCTGGCCGGCCCCATTTCAAACATATTGCTGGCAATATTAATGCTTTTTTTGTATGGGTTGTTGTATGATCTTCTTATGCCTACCGAGGTTGGCTATTATATTATTTACACAATTATAAGAACTGCCTATTTGAGCGTTTCTTTGGCCGTATTTAATATTATGCCCATCCCACCCCTTGACGGGTCAAAAGTGGTTTTTTCTCTTATATCAGATCAGGCATATTATAAGCTTATGCGTTATGAGAGATATGGAATGGTTATCTTACTGGCTTTGGTGCTAACCGGTGTAATGAGCCGGCCGCTTAATAGCGCAGTAGCAAATGTTTTTGATAAGCTCATGTTTGCTGCCCGTATGGGCATAAGTATCTCCGGGCTTTTTTGATTTGGGGAGTTGCTAATGGAAAATCCGACTTTCAAGTTGGAGAGAATTGTCAGGACACAATCTGAAGAGAACTTTGAGGATTTTGAAGGTCCGCTTAATCTTATACTCCAGCTCCTTGCTAAGAATAAAATAGAGATTCAAGACATCCAGATAAGTCAACTTTTGGAGCAGTATTTAGCTTATTTAGATGAGATGAAAGCGATGGACCTTGAAATTGCCAGTGATTTTGTTGTAATGGCTTCTCACCTTGTATATATTAAAGCTCGCACTTTGCTGAGCGCAGGTGAGGAAAATGAAGAACTTGAAGAGCTCCGTCAATCTCTTGAGAAATTAAAAAACCGTGATATTTATTATAGTATCCGAAAGATAGTTCCATATTTTGAGCAGATGTATTTAAAAGGAGCAGGTACAATTGTAAAACCTCCTGAATACTTGGAACCAGATAAGGGCTATAAATATATCCATGATAAAAAAGATATTTTAGACGGCGCGATTCGTGCAATGACCCGCGGAAACGTACCACGGACTTTAGATACAAGCAACTTTGCGATACCCAAAAGGATAATATACTCTGTTTCTGAAAAGACTAATGAGATAATTGCCAGACTTAAAGGTAGTGGGCCAAAGTATTTGGAATTAATCTTTAAAGAAAGTCATAGTCGTACGGAAGTTGTAGCTACTTTTTTAGCGGTTCTTGAATTATGCAAATCAGGTGCTGTTAAGTTAGAAGGCGATGGAAAGAAAGCCATGCTAACTTATGTGGACGGTACTTAAAAGGAAATCTATATGGAGATACGTGATTTAGAGGGAATAATAGAAGGGGTGCTTTTTGCATCTGGCGAGCCAGTGGCCATTCAGCGATTGTCTGCTGTATTGGGTGTCCCTGAAGATGTTGTGACTGATACTGCTGCCAGAATAGCGGATAGACTGGCATTTGAGCGAAGGGGAATACGTCTTGTCAGACTGGACGATACGCTTCAGCTGTGTTCAGCTCCCGAATATAGCGACTATATAAGAATTGCACTTGAAACCAGAAAACCACCAAAACTTACTCAGACGGCTTTGGAAGTTTTGGCCATAGTAGCGTATTTTCAGCCTGTTACCAGAGCTTTTATTGAACAGGTCAGAGGCATTGACAGTTCATATACTGTAGGTGTACTTGTTGATAGAGAGCTGATAGAACCATGCGGCCATGCGGATGCTCCTGGCAGACCAGTCATGTTCCGCACTACCAAAAACTTTTTGCGGACTTTTGGAATTTCGTCTTTGGAGGAATTGCCTGAACTTCCAACTCAGGAGCTATCTGAAGAAAATGGGCAGATTAAGATATCACAGGGATCATCATAATACCTGTTTTCAAGCGAACAACCTAAATCTGCATGTATATTACTAATCCCTGTAAATAATGGGTGGATTAATGACTGTTGTAATTATTTTTGCGTGTATTTTAATACTGCTGTTACTTCTTGCGCTGCTAAGAGTCGGCGTTGGGATAAAATATGAAGAAGGTTTTTTTGTATCCGCTAAAGTCGCTTTTCTTAAATTTAGTATTTATCCGCGGAAGAGAAAAAAGAAAAAGCATAGTCATGTAGAAAAAACACATGTGTCGGAAGAAACAACCACCAAAGGCGATTCTGCAGAGCAGAGCAAAATAGAGAAATTTTTCAATATGGTTGATCCGATATTAAAAGCGGTGGGCAGATTGAGGAGAAAACTCAGTGTAAACTGTTTAACCCTACATGTAACAGTGGGAGCTCCTGATCCCTTTGAGGCAGCTATGAAATTTGGAAAAATATCTGCCTCAATAGGTGCACTAACACCTGTTTTTGAAAATACTTTGAATATAAAAAAAAGAAATATATCCACTGATATCGATTTTCAAGCAGAAGAAGATAAAATATTCTTCTTTATTGATCTTTCTATATCTGTGTGGGAGATAATATATGTTGTTTGTGCATTGGTCCCGCTTATGGCGATCAATAAACCGACAAAAGAAATAGGAGAGGTGAAAAATAATGGACAAGCATCGCATAAGTGAACTTATGGAAACTGTTATGGGAAAACTCCACGATATGGTCGATGTCAGCACTGTAATTGGTGAGTCGATTACAACTCCTGATGGAATAACCATCATACCTGTTTCTAAAGTGAGTTTTGGATTTGCATCTGGAGGTTCTGACTTCAGTGGTAAACAACCAAGCAACCAGAATGGGTTGCCTTTTGGCGGAGGTGCAGGAGCAGGTGTAAAAATAAACCCTGTAGCTTTTGTTGTAATCAAAGAGGGAAATGTCCGTGTACTAAATATTGACGCGCCTGCTTCAACTGCTGTTGACAGGATAATTGAGAATGCGCCTGATATTATTGACAAGATAACAGATATATTTAAAAAAGATCAGACTGATAATGTCTGAATATATATAACCCCTTTACGGCAATAATATATTGCGTGCGAGGTGGTTATATATCATGCTGAAGAAAACTATTTCAGTTACCGCCGCCATTATCCTACTGGCGGCGGTAACTGTTGACAATATCTTTGCGACTTCAATTTCGGCTGAGTGTGCGATACTTTATGAAGCTGAAACCGGAACAGTATTGTATGAAAAAAATCCAGATAGGCAAATGCTTATAGCAAGTACAACAAAGATTATGACGGCTCTTGTTGCATTGGAGAATTCTGATTGCGATGATATTGTAACTATTCCATCGCAATGCGAGGGAATAGAGGGATCTTCTATGTATTTAAAAGCAGGAGAGAAATTATCGCTTAAGACACTTCTTTATGGATTACTTCTTGAATCAGGAAACGATGCAGCTGTGGCAATAGCAATTCACACCGCTGGAACTGTGGAAAAATTTGCTGAACTTATGAATGCCAGAGCGCAGGAGCTTGGGTGCACAAATACTCACTTTGTAAACCCCAATGGATTAGATGCGGATGATCATTATTCCAGCGCCAGAGATTTGGCACTGATTATGGCAGAGGCAATGAATAGTAAAGTATTTAAGCAGATTGTCTCAACAAAGACTTTTACTGCCGAAGGAAGGACTTTTTCTAATCATAATAAGCTTCTCTGGTCATATGAGGGAATGGTGGGAGGAAAAACAGGTTATACCAAAAGTGCCGGACGTACTCTGGTTACTTGTGCACAGCGTAACGGGATGACTGTAATCTGCGTAACATTAAACGATGGTGATGATTGGAATGATCACATAAATCTGCTTGATAGCGCGTTTAACAATTGGGAACTGAAGACTATCTGCGTCGCTGGAGAGGTGATTGGAGATGTACCAGTAATTTCGGGTGTAGAAAAGAGCGTAGGTATCTCGACTCTGGAGACTAAGAAAGTCCTTTTGGAAAAAGGAAGCAGTATTACAATCGACCTGCAAGTTCCCGAATTTGTATACGCTGAAGTAAATGAAGGCGACTTTGCTGGAAAACTGCTGGCATATGTAAATGACAGCGAAATATATACAACGCAAATAGTTTTTTCTGATTCTGTAAGTAAAAATTTTTCTGAGAGACTATCAATGTGGGAACGGTTAAAAAAGTCGATTGTAGGTACTTCTGCATTGGAAACTGATAAGTTGGGAAGGCGATAGATATTGGAGGAACGTATACAAAAGATTATTGCGGCGCGTGAAAAGATCTCGCGCCGCAATGCCGAAAAGCTTATTGCCGATGGGCGTGTTTCTGTTAATGGAGTAATTGTTAACTTAGGTGCGAAGGCTAACGTCAGTTATGACCATATTTGTATTGATGGTAGAGAAATCGCGTCGGACGATAATAAGAAAATATACATAGCTTTAAATAAGCCGACAGGATATGTCACTACAATGCACGATGACAAAGGCCGGCATATAGTTTCAGAGTTGGTAATGGATATACCACAAAGAGTGTATCCAATAGGTCGTTTGGATATTAATTCCGAGGGGCTCCTACTTATGACAAATGACGGAGATTTTGCAAATATGGTTATGCACCCATCATTTGCAAAGGAAAAAACATACAGGGTATTTGTTGACGGAAATGTTCAAGCGGGAGTAGATTTATTAAAAAAGCCAATAGAGCTTGATGGAAAATTAATTTCAAAGCCTTTAGTAAAAATAATTAAAGATTCAGGAAATAGTGGAGTCTTAGAAATAACTATCCATGAAGGAAGAAACCGTCAGATACGCCGGATGTGCAGTTTTGCCGGCTTAAAAGTTAGAAAACTTGTGAGAATTGCTATTGGCCCCATCAAGTTGGGACGTCTAAAAAGTGGCACGTGGAGAAATTTAACTTATGAAGAAATAAACAAAATACGAAGTATTTGATTCATTTATGCAAGAATATTTTTATGAAATTGCAATATGTTCTTGAAAAAATATAAAAATTAATTATAATGTTAGTGTTGTATCTATTTGATATAACCTGATGTGTAGTGCATTTAATGGTTTTATTGGAGATGTTTTTATGGATAAGGATGTCCTTGCGGCAATAAATTCTGTTTCGCCTACTTTTTCTAAAGGTCAGCGGCGTATTGCCAATTACATAACTGAGAACTACGATAAGGCTGCTTTCATGACTGCTGGTAAACTTGGCGCAGCCGCTGGAGTCTCCGAATCTACGGTGGTCCGATTTGCTGCCGATTTAGGGTATGAAGGATATCCTGAGATGAGGAGAGCTCTCCAGGAACTTATAAAAAACAGACTGACTACGGTGCAGAGAATAGAAGTCGCCAGGGGTACAATTGCGGGAAGAGATGTTCTAGATAATGTATTAACTTCTGATGCTGACAAGATACGCCGTACTCTTGAGGATATAGACAGGGATGCCTTTTCAAAAGCTGTAGAAGCCATAACTTCAGCGCGGACTATTTACGTTATTGGACTTCGTTCATCTTCCGCACTTGCAGGATTTCTTGGGTTTTATTTGAATTTACTCTTCCCAGATGTCCGAGTTGTAAATCAAAGTGCCGCCAGTGAAATTTATGAGCAGATACTTCATATTTCCACAGGCGATGTTTGCATTGCCATAAGTTTTCCCAGATATTCTAAGAAAACAATTATGGCAATGAAATTTGCAAAAGATAAAGGTGCAACGGTTGTAGGAATTACTGATACTGCTTCATCCCTTGTAGCCCACAGCGCAGATATAAAACTCTATGCAAGAAGCGAAATGGTTTCGTTTTTAGATTCTCTTGTGGCACCTCTGAGCTTGATCAACGCGATAGTAGTTGCGGCTGCTGAGAGTTCAGGACGAGATTTAGAGTCTAACTTTGAGAATCTAGAAAAGATCTGGGCTGAATATGAAGTATATGAAAAATACTGAATTTGACATCGTTGTTGTTGGCGGCGGTGCGGCTGGTCTTTTAGCCTCAGGTCTTGTGTCACATAGCGGCTTGAGAGTAGCTCTTTTAGAAAAGAATAATGTAGTTGGACGTAAGCTTAGTATCACTGGAAAAGGCCGCTGCAATGTAACCAACAATACGACCCCTGAGGAAGTTATACGTAATACAGCTACTAACGGCAAATTTTTATATAGTTCCATATTTGGCTTTACTCCTGAGGATGCTATGAGCTTTTTTCAGAGTCTGGGTGTGGAACTAAAGACAGAACGTGGTAGAAGAGTATTTCCCGCTTCAGATAAAGCTGGAGACGTTGTTGCTGCTCTGCGCCACTTTACAATTTCAAGTGGAACAAAGTTATTTAATACTACTGCTACCAGTATTGAAGTGTCTAATGAGGCAGTGTTATCCGTGTTGACTAGCGATGGGGTGTTCAACGCTGAAAATGTGATATTATGTACAGGCGGCATGTCTTATCCAGGAACTGGGTCAACAGGTGACGGATACAGGATGGCTGCTGCACTAGGGCACAGAATAGTTACCCCAATGCCTTCATTGGTTCCACTTGAAGAAAATGGTGGACTATGTAGGCGTATGCAGGGGCTATCCCTAAAAAATGTACGTATGTCAGTTTTTGATAAAAACCACAGGAAGATTTATCAGGAACAAGGAGAGCTGATGTTTACCCACTTTGGACTGTCCGGCCCGCTGGTTCTCTCCGCAAGCGCCCACCTTAAAAATTACAAGGAATCAAGTTACTACGTTTCTATTGACCTTAAGCCGGCGCTGGATGAAAAAAAACTTGATGCACGTATATTAAGGGACTTTTCCAAATTTGCTAATAGAGATGCAGTTAATGCTATTTCTGAGCTTGTTCCTCACAGTATGATCCATGTAATTCTTGATCTGGCAGAAATCTCGCCAATAACAAAAACAAACTCCATAACTAAAATGCAACGTCATAATCTTTTGAAGATACTAAAAGATTTCCGTATAAGTATTAAAGGTCCTCGTCCAATAAGTGAGGCAGTGATAACTTCAGGCGGAATCGATGTAAAAGAGATTAATCCGAAAACTATGGAATCTCGTATTGTGCATGGCTTATTTTTTGCTGGTGAAATAATTGACGTTGACGCATACACAGGAGGGTATAATTTACAGATAGCCTGGTCAACGGCTTATGCGGCAGCATCAGCAATAATTGGAGGTCAAAACAGATGAAAATAGCGATTGATGGTCCTTCTGGAGCTGGAAAGTCTACACTTGCGAGAATGGTAGCTAAGAAATTAGGATACTTATATGTTGACACTGGTGCTCTCTACAGATGCATAGCTCTTTATGCTATTCGTAATGATGTTGCGACGAAAGATTGCCGAGCGGTGTGTGAAATGCTCCCTGAGATTACAGTTGAGTTACGCTATGATGAAGACGGTTTTCAACGCATGTTTCTTAATGGATTAGATGTTACCGAAGATATAAGGAAACCAGAGGTTTCAATGGCGGCTTCTGATGTTTCTTCTATACCAGATGTGCGTAAGTTTCTTCTTAAGTTGCAGCGAGACATAGCCGACAAAAACAATGTTGTTATGGACGGCCGAGATATAGGAACAGTAGTTCTTCCGAACGCTGAAGTAAAAATATTTCTTACTGCTTCACCTGAAATAAGAGCAGAGAGAAGACATAAAGAACTGGTAGAAAAAGGGCTCAAAATATCGTATACAGATGTTCTGCGTGATATCAAAGCCCGAGATATGCAAGATATTAGCAGGGAAATTGCCCCACTAAAAGCTGCCGATGATGCAATTATTTTAGATACAACGAATTGCTCACTTGAAGATAGTTTAAAAATGTTAATTGACGTCATTCGGGGGTGATTCTTTTGGATATGGAGAGTGTGCGATATAAAATATATCGTTTTTTTGCGGTACTTACATTGGGTATAGTTTATCCGTTTAAAGCGTTAGGGAGAGAAAATGTGCCTGAAGGCGCGGCCGTTGTATGTGCCAACCATTCTAGCTGGAAGGATCCAATTTATCTTGCTTTTGCTGTCCCAGGTAAATATCATATGTGTATTATGGCAAAAGAGGAGCTTTTTAGACATAAGTTTTTTGCGGCTTTTTTTAAATCAATCGGTACCTTTCCAGTAAATCGTGCGACTACTGATATGTATGCAATGAAAACGGCCTTGGGATATCTTAGAAAGGGAAAAAAATTAGCCATATTCCCAGAGGGAACACGTACTTCTGAAGATGGAGATGTAGCTCCAAAGATTGGAGCCATCCGCATGGCTGAAAAGGTTGGTGCACCGTTGCTTCCAGTTTATATTCCACGCAATAAAAGGAATTTTCGTAGAACAAAAATTATTATTGGAAAGCCATTTTATGTATCTGACCTGAAAACAAAAAAGGATAAGCGAGACTACGAGCAATTGGCTGAAGAACTTATGGAACGAATATACAGTCTAGGGAAATAAGGAAAAATTATTTATACATAATACTTTGAGATTGGAAACCAAATATGGAAATTATTTTGGCAAAGACTGCGGGTTTTTGCTTTGGCGTTAGAAGAGCGGTGCGTATTGCTGAAAAAGCCGCTGAAGAATTTAATAACTGTGTTTGCCTTGGGCCTTTGATTCACAATGATGATGTGGTCAAATATCTTGCCGCACGCGGTGTTCGCACTGTAGATGACATAGCAGATATTTGTCCTGGAGACCATGTAATAATTCGAAGTCATGGTATTAGCAAGAGTGAGTATCAGAAGTTGGCTGATATGGGGGCCCAGATAATTGATGCGACTTGCCCAGATGTTGCAAAGATTCATAAATTAGTTGAAAGTGAATCAAACAATGGCAGAAAAGTATTTATTTATGGGGAAAAAGAACACCCTGAGATACATGCGGTTGCCGGCTGGTGTAAAGATCCGCAGATAGTACAGTTTTCGTCTGAAGTAGATAAATATTTTTTAGATAATCCAGAGCAAAAGGCCATGCCTATCTCTGTCGTATCACAGACAACAGCTCCACGTAAAAATTTTGAAATTACTGTTAAAACTATAAAAAAACAGTGTACAAATACTAAAATATTTGATACAATATGCGATACGACGTCTAAGCGGCAATCAGAAGCTGAGAATTTGGCTTCTAGATGCGATGCGATGGTCGTAATTGGCGGCAGGAACAGTTCAAACAGTCGAAAGCTCGCTGATATTTGCAGGAGACATTGTGATAAAGTTTTTTTTATTGAGAATGCCTCTGAGTTAGATATCGGTAGTCTGCGGGGATTAGACGTAATTGGTGTAACTGCCGGCGCTTCCACGCCTGAGTGGATTATTAAGGAGGTCAACAGGAAGATGAGTGACGAGATTAGGAACGAAACCGCAGAAGCTGAAAACAATGTTGAAGCTGAAAGCACACAAATGGCCGAGAGTATTGCTGAAACTCAAGATCCAGTTAATGGTGCGGCCGAAATTTCTGACACCGCTAACAGCGTAGTCGCTGAAAACGAAGAGACGGTATCAGAGCAAAAAGATGATAGCAACGAAGAGCAGACGGAGACTCCTAATGCTGAGGCATCTTTTGAGGAGCTGCTTGAGCGCTCTATAAAAACTTTACATACAGGAGAGAAGGTTTCGGGTACTATCGCGTCGATTACTCCGACAGAAGTATCGGTTGATCTGGGTACTAAGCAGTCCGGTTACATTCCTATTTCCGAGCTTTCTGATGATCCTAGTGTAAATGTTGAAGACATTATCCATGTTGGTGATGAGATCGAGGCGTATGTTATGCGCGTCAACGATGTGGAAGGAACTGTCATGCTTTCAAAGAAACGTCTTGATTCTGTAAAAGCATGGAATTCGATAACTGAAGCCAGGAATCAAAAGGCTGTAGTTGAAGGTACCGTAATTGAGGAAAATAAAGGTGGCATTGTCGTATCAGTAAAAGGTGTACGAGTATTTGTGCCAGCTTCTCAATCCGGCCTGCCGAAAGATGCTCCTATGAGCGAACTGCTTAGGCAGAAGGTTAGACTTCGTATTACAGAAGTTAATCAACCACGGCGTAGAGTTGTTGGCTCTATACGTGCTGTGCAGTATGAGGAGCGTAAAGCTAAAGCCGAGGCTATATGGAATGAGATAGAAGTTGGAAAACACTATAAGGGAGTTGTTAAGTCTCTTACATCATATGGCGCCTTTGTTGATATCGGCGGTATAGATGGAATGGTTCACGTTTCTGAGCTTTCATGGAAGCGTATTCATCAGCCTTCTGAAGTTGTATCAGTTGGCGACGAGATAGATGTATATGTTATCTCGTTTGACAAAGAGACCAAAAAGATTTCTTTGGGATATAAAGATCCAAACGAGGATCCTTGGGTTAAGTTTACTACAAATTATCAGGTTGGCAGCATAGTTACAGTTAGAATAGTTAAACTTATGACTTTTGGTGCATTTGCTGAAATTCTCCCTGGTGTTGATGGACTTATCCACATATCTCAGATAGCTGATAGGCGAATCGGAAAGCCTGAAGATGTACTATCAGAAGGTCAGGAAGTTGACGTTAAAATAATCAATATCGATTATGAGAATAAGAAAGTTTCTCTTAGTATTAGAGCTCTTATTGCGCCGGAAGCTCCTAAGGTAGAAAAGCCCGTGCATGTGGAAAAGAAGCCTGAGCCTATACAGGGAGATGTGGTTGTATACGATACTGACAATCCACCTGTTATGGCAGATGAAGTTGACGATACAGATGATGGTGCAGGCGAAGCTGAATAATATTTAAGTTTGTCAAAAAAGTGGCGGTAAATTTATACCGCCACTTTTTTGACAAATTGCAATGATTGCCATCTATATAGTATATAGTTATAATAAGATTATAGATTTCTGTCTTTTGGGGAGGACAAACCATGGCTAATATCTTGAAAAAACTTTTTTCAGGCGTGAGAAAGAGCAATAGTCATCCTTTTTGTTCGGTGATAATTGCTGCTGCTGGCAGTTCAAATAGAATGAATGGTGAAAATAAGCTATTCGCCGAGTTAGATGGCATACCGGTGATTGTCCATACAATGCTTGCTTTTCAAAACTCTCCATTAATTGACGAAATTATTATTGTTACACGTGAGGATTCCATCGTCACTATTGCTGATATGTGTGCCGGTTATAAAATAACGAAAGCAACTAAAATTGTTGTTGGTGGAAAAGAACGTAACGAATCAGTGCAGATAGGAACAATGGAAGTATCTCCATATTCTGAATATATTGCTGTTCAGGATGGGGCACGTCCTCTTGTAACAAAGGAAATAATCGACGATGCTGTAAGAAAGGCATATCAATTTCAGGCAGCTGCACCTGCAATACCTGTGTCAGATACAATAAAAGTTGCTGATAATAATATGATAGTGAAAACTCTCGACCGTGATACACTTGTTGCAGTGCAAACTCCGCAAGTATTTAAAGCGGAGATTTTAAAAGCTGCTTTGAAAAATGCCCATGATAAAAATATAAAAATTACCGATGACTGTGGAGCCGTAGAAGCATTAGGTGTAAATATAGCATTGTCAATTGGTTCTCATGAGAATATAAAAATAACAACACCAATCGATATTGTTGTAGCTGAATCAATTTTGGAGGCGAGAAATAGAACATGAGGATAGGCCATGGATATGATGTGCATAGATTAAAAGAAGGACGCGACCTTGTACTCTGCGGAATTAACATTCCTTATGCCAAGGGACTAGATGGGCATTCTGATGCTGATGTTGCCGTACATGCACTTATGGATGCAATTTTGGGTGCTGCAAGTATGGGAGATATAGGGAGATTGTTTCCCGACACCGATAGTGCGTACAAAAATATAAGCAGTATTATTCTGCTTAAAAAAGTTATGGAGCTAATTTCTGAGAAAGGATTTACTGTCTCAAATGCAGATGTTACAATCATAGCGCAAAAGCCAAAGCTGGCGCCTTACATAGCAGATATGGTTATAGAGTTAGCTGAGAATTTATCAGTTCCCCAGAGCAGAGTAAATGTGAAGGCCACCACTGAAGAAAAATTGGGCTTTACTGGTAACGAATTAGGAATCTCTGCCCATGCAGTAGTACTGCTAAATGAGCCCTGAGTATAACTCAGGGCTCAACTTTTTTGCCCTCCTGGCATAGAATGGAATGCCCTTATTATAGGCCTATGTACAGTCTGGAGGATAGATATGGATTCTTATTATTTGACGTGCAGGTCACTCACGTATGCACAGCGCCTATCACGAGCACTAAACTCTGCAGGCATTAGGAATAGCCTTGTCCGTACCCCTAACGGTATGTCAAATGATGGATGCGGTTACTCTGTTAAAATAAAAAGTAATGTTTTAAATGATGCGTTGGCAGCTATGAGATATAGTAGCATGATGCCAAAAAAAATCTTTTATTCCTATGAAGATGGCAATTATCAGGAGGTATCATTTTGATTTATCTTGATAATGCCGCAACAACATTGAAAAAACCCAAGAGCGTCTATACTGCCTGTATGTATGCCATGAAGCATATGAGCACTCCCGGACGCGGTGGTCATTATTATGCGATGCGTGCTGCTGAAGCTGCATACGAATGCCGCGAGAAGGCAGCAAAACTATTTAATGTTAAAGATCCTGAAAATGTTGTCTTTGTTTTTAATGCAACACATGGTCTAAATATAGCAATTATGAGTGTTGTTAAACCGGGTATGAGAGTTGTTGTATCAGGTTATGAACACAACTCGGTAATACGCCCGCTCAACGCTTTAGGAGCAAATATAGATATTGCAGCTTCTGAGCTTTTTGAACCGGAAGTTGCAGTGTCTGTTTTTGAACGAAAACTTTTAGAGAAGCCTGATGCAGTTATTGTAAACCATGTTTCCAATGTCTTTGGCTATCAAATGCCCGTTGAGAGAATTTCCGACTTATGTGCAGAGCAAGGTATACCTTTTATACTTGATGCGTCCCAATCCGCAGGAACTCTTAATATAAATATGGAAAAACTAAAAGCTGCATTTATTGCAATGCCTGGTCATAAAGGTTTGTATGGTCCTCAGGGAACAGGGCTCCTTTTATGTGGAGCAAAACCACGACCTCTGCTGCAAGGAGGAAGCGGGAGTAATTCTACGCTTCCATTGATGCCAGATTATTTACCGGACATGCTGGAAGCAGGTACTCACAATATGCCTGGGATTGCAGGATTGTCGGCGGGTATTGATTTTGTCTTAAAAAATAGAGAAAGAATATTAGCACATGAAAAACATCTGATATCGGTAATATCCGAAGAGTTAAGGGGAATACAGGGACTGAAGGTCTTCGCTTCAGATCATGTGTATTCCCAGGTAGGCGTTATATCGTTCAAAGTTGAAGGTGTACCATCTGAGATAATAGGTGAACGCCTTTCGGATTGTGGAATAGCTGTGAGAGCTGGCCTTCACTGCTCACCAATGGCTCATAAAACTGCTAAAACTTATCCTGATGGTACCGTAAGAGTCAGCGTATCTGCTTTTAGTACAGAGAGAGAGGTAAAAATTTTATCATCAACTGTAAAAAACATTGTTAAAGAAATATTATGCTAAACGTCCAACACCTTTACAAAATATTCATATAAGTTTGTTGCCAAAAATTTATTTTTATATTATAATAAATTGATTCATTATGTAAAGCTATGGTTGAGGATACCTGACGAAAGAAGTGAAATCGCTGTATGGATACTTTAAATAATATTTTTAATTATCTGTTGAATTTCATACAGACGGTTACCATTTGGGATTTACTTGATATAGCCATTATTGCATTTATAATCTATAAGATTTTATCATTTGTTCGGAAGACCAACTCAGCAAACGTTATCAAAGGAATAATACTTCTTTTAGCTGTCATGTGGCTCTCTAGGATAATGCATCTTACTGTTGTCAGTTACTTGCTTGGTAGCACATTTGAAGTAGGATTATTGGCACTAATTGTGCTGTTTCAACCTGAGTTGCATCGTTTACTGGAGCAATTTGGAAGTAGCAGTATAAAAGACATTTTTGGCCATCCGATTAAACTTAAGACTTTAGATACTGCAATAACGCAAACCGTCCTGGCCTGTACGGATATGTCCAGATCCAGGACGGGTGCATTGCTTGTTTTTGAGCGTAGTATAAACCTCGATGCCTATATAAAGACCGGTACAATAGTTGATGCGTCCCCAGCTGCTGAGCTTTTAAAGAATATTTTTTATGATAAGGCGCCTTTACATGATGGGGCCGTTATCATCCGCGACGGGCGAGTAGCCGGTGCCGCTTGTATGCTTCCACTGTCAAGTAATAGCAATATAAGCCGTGATCTTGGTATGAGGCACAGAGCAGGTATAGGCATAAGCGAAAGGTCTGATGCTGTCGTCGCTATTGTTTCTGAGGAGACTGGCGATATTTCCGTAGCTATTGAAGGGATGCTCAAAAGAGGATTGGCACCAGAAACATTTGAAAAGCTTCTAAGAAATGAGTTAATGCCTTCTGAAGGTGAAAATGAGAGTAAACTTAGTAAATTTATAAGTAAAAAGAGGCGGAACTCTAAATCTGGTAAGTCTGGCAAATCTGGTGATTGATTATGGCGAATAAGAGTGGAAAAAAACTTAAAATTCCATATATAATTTTTTCTATTGTTGTCTCCTTTGTGCTGTGGCTTTATGTGGCGTATGTGGACAACCCTGAAGCTACTGTGGATTTTTATGGAATTAAAATTGAATTTACCGGTGCTGACCTGTTGCGTGATAATGGGTTAGTAGTTACAGGTGTTGATACAAATTCTCTTAATATTTCTTTGACCGGAAGGAGAAATACTGTAACTAGACTTTCAAATACTGATATAAGTGCCACTGTTGACCTTACAGACATTTTATCAATGTCGACTGACGCAGGAGAATACCAGCTTGACTATGACTTGAGCTACAGTACAACCAATACAGGTATTTCAGTGGAATCTGTTTCCAGGCAGTATGTTACGGTGACAGTAGAAAAACTTGCTACAGTTAATGTCCCTGTTCGGGCAATCTACAACGGTGGCGTTGCAGAGGGATATACTGCAGAATCGCCTGAAGTTTCGCCTGACACTATTGAAGTTTCAGGACCGCGGGATGTAATATCTAAAATTTCTTACGCTGC
>CALWYO010000087.1 GCA_944385785.1 uncultured Oscillospiraceae bacterium
TGCTCAGTTAAGAGCCGCCATAGACCAATTAACATGATATAGCAAGATATACAACGATAAGCTGTTAGTAACACGTTAATAACACGTTAGTAACAAAAATCCTCAAACCCGTTGCGGCTGTAGGGCTTTGCCGAAAAATAAATTAAGCAAATATTAATGTGTGAAACCTTTTCTCCAAGTACTTATACTGATAAAATAGGATAAGTTCTAAGATCAAGGCTGGTGAGATATTTGTACAATATACTTATATGTGACGATGACAGGGATATAGCCTCGGCGCTGAGTATATATCTGTCCTCTGAAGGATATAGCGTAATTACGGCTCACAACGGGCAGGAGGCAATCGATGCCGTAAAAAATCATCAGGTGCATCTTATACTTATGGATATAATGATGCCTGGGCTTGACGGCATTTCCGCCACCAGTCTTTTAAGGCGGGAGTATAATATACCTATTATACTTCTAACGGCGAAAAGCGAGGACACAGACAAAGTCTTGGGGCTGGAAATCGGCGCTGACGATTACGTGACGAAGCCCTTCAACCCAGTTGAGCTGATGGCGCGAGTAAAAAGCCAGCTTCGCCGTTATACTACACTCGGAGGTATGGAGAAAGCTCCGGATCACCTGGTAATCGGAGGTGTGGATTTAGACGACAGGAGCAAAGTGGTTCTTGTTGACGGCGAACCTGCGTCCCTCACTCCGACAGAATTTGCGATCCTCAAGTTGCTTATGTCAAATCCTGGAACAGTATATTCCTCCGGGCAGATATATGAGAAGGTGTTCGGCGCCGCCGCCTTCGGCAGCGAAGGCTCCATCGCCGTGCACATAAGGCACATACGGGAAAAGATAGAGATAAATCCGTCAGATCCCAGGTATATAAAAGTTGTGTGGGGACAGGGCTACAAATTTGAGGAGAATATCAAATGAAAAAGCTCAAATATAGTTTTGTCGCAAAGGTGACTGCCGTATTTCTCTACGCCTTCAGCGTAATGGGAGCTTTTATATCAGGCTCCTTTATAGTGGCGGCATACATGCTCCAGTTTTATAAGATTCCCATAGGCACCCACTATGAGATGGCTGTATACAGTCTGTTTTCCAACAACTATTACTACCAATCCCAATATGACGATCTGCTGTCGCCACAGTATTATTCCATCGGACGTGCAGTGTTCAACTTCCGATACTGGGCAATAGCGGTCTGCGCCATAACCTCAATTATAGCGATAATAATATTCATATTTCTGCTGTGTGCTGCTGGGCGCAGACAGGGAAGTCATGAACCGGTGTTGGGATATATGGATCATATTCCTCTGGACGTGACTTTGGCGGCCATCATTGCGATAATATTTATTGTATTTTGGATTTTACATGAGTCTATTCTCTATGAACTCCCGTATATGTTGGAATACGCTGATGACATAGGCATCACAATCGCCATACTCAGCCTTGCGACCATGTTTTCCATGTTGCTTATATTGCATTTCTGCTGCACGATGGCGGCGAGAATAAAAGTTGGTAAATGGTGGCGCGGTACTCTTATATATATGATTGGAAAATTACTATGGCGCTGTATATCTTGCATAGGCAAATTCTTTTTAAGGCTTTTTAGGTCCATATCGCTTGTGCCTCGGGCAGCTCTTGTCGTAGCTGTTTTTCTGTTTTTCCACCTTATTTTGTCCATCTGGGCGTTTGCCGGATACAACAGTTTCGCCACATTCTTATTGGCAGCTCTATACTTTATAATTTTTATCATTTCAATCCTGGCAGCAGCCCAGATGAAGCAGCTGAAAAAAGCCGGAGAACAACTCTCCGCCGGAAATTTCGAGTATAAGGCCGACACCAACCACATGTTCTGGGATTTTAAAAACCACGCCAGAGATTTGAACTCAATAGCCAATGGAATGGGTGTCGCAGTTGAGGAACGTATGCGGTCAGAGCGATTAAAAACCGAGCTCATAACTAACGTATCCCACGATATTAAAACCCCGCTAACAAGTATAGTAAACTACGTGGGTCTTCTTCGCACAGCTCCGGACAGAGAAACTCAGGAACAATACCTTGACGTACTTTCGCGCCAGGCACAGCGTCTTAAAAAACTCACCATAGATCTGGTTGAAGCCTCAAAGGCATCCACCGGAAATCTGCCTGTAGATCTCGTTCCTACAAACACCACAGAGATACTCAATCAGGCGTTGGCCGAGTATTCAGACAAGTTCTCCAATGCCGGATTGGAACCTGTTTTTACCCCGCCGGAGGATCCGGTTATCGTATTGGCAGACGGAAGACACCTGTGGCGCGTTCTGGATAATTTATTTGGCAACACTGTAAAATATGCTCTGCCCGGCACTCGAGTGTATATCGATTTGTTCTCATCAGTCACAGCCGGAGAAGCAGTAATCTCTGTAAAGAACGTATCGCGAGACAAATTAAATGTAAGCGCACAGGAACTCATGGAGCGTTTTGTCAGAGGAGATCCGTCTCGGCATACCGAGGGCAGCGGTCTGGGTCTTTCCATTGCCAGAAGCCTCACCGAACTTATGGGCGGGAAGTTCGATATAAGTATAGACGGAGACCTGTTTAAAGCCAAAATACTTCTCAAGGTCCCACAGCCTCAAATTATAACAAATAAATAAAATATGTCGGAGAAACGCCAGGCATTTCTCCGACATATTTGCTATGCAAAAGCATGGCAAAAAAGCCAAGTGCCGCCTTCAGAGGCACGGCCACATTCGCGAAACTTCATGAGCCGTTCTCTTTTGCCCGTTATCGTGGCGCATTCTCGGCCCATGAAGTTTTATTTATTAATCTCTATTAACGTCAGGCATATCAAACATAGCTACTTTATGGCTCCCAGCCAGAAGGTTTTCGCCTGTACTCTTGTCAAATATATGCACCATATCCATATCAGGCATAAGGTGTATTACCGACCCAGGTATCGGAGCAGAGTATCCCGCCGCCGACGTCAGCGGTACGACGGACACAATCTCCCTGTCCTCTACCAAAGCGTGCACATTGGCAGTACTGCCTGTCAGCTCACTAACATCCGCAGATGCTGGAAATCCGCTGTCTCCTATGATCAGGTGTTCTGGGCGTATGCCCATAATAACATCTCCAGGCTGTCTGCTCTCAGAGCTTAATTTATCCTGAGCGACATCGGGGAGCTCAAATATTTCCCCAGCAGCCATCAATTTATATCGGCCGTTCTCCCAAAGAAGCTGTGCGTCTATAAAATTCATCTGCGGAGTACCTATAAATCCCGCCACAAACATATTAGCAGGACTCCCATACACCTGCTGAGGCGTTCCAACCTGCATTATGAGGCCCTTATCCATTACGACTATCCTATCTCCAAGGGTCATCGCCTCTATCTGATCATGGGTCACATATATAAATGTGGTATCCATTCTCCGTCGTAGTTTAACTATCTCAGTACGCATCTGGTTTCGCAGTTTGGCGTCCAGATTTGACAGCGGTTCGTCCATTAAAAATACCTGAGGTTCCCTGACTATGGAGCGGCCTATCGCCACACGCTGGCGCTGTCCGCCCGACAGCGCCTTTGGCTTGCGCTTGAGGAGTTCTGTAATATCCAGTATCTCCGCCGCCTCAAGCACACGTTTCTTTATCTCCTCCTTAGGCATCTTTCGCCTTTTTAATGAGAACGCTATATTATCATAGACCGTCATGTGTGGAAAAAGAGCATAGTTCTGGAACACCATAGATATGTCCCTGTCCTTCGGCAGTACGTTGTTAACCAGTCTGTCACCGATGTATATGTTTCCCTGGGTTATTGTCTCAAGTCCCGCTACCATCCGAAGGGTAGTGGATTTTCCGCAGCCTGACGGTCCGACAAATACCATAAACTCTTTGTCATGTATCTCCAAGTTGAAGTCGTGTACGGCCACAACGCCCTTTTCATAGACCTTTTTTACGTTTTCAAACACTACCTGGGCCATACGCCTCACCTTTCCTCGCTGGACGCTTCAGCCTCCTGGCGTTGTCTGTATCGCTGTTCCCGACGCCGTTCAATATAATCTGGAAGCCATTTTTTAAACCGCCTGAGCCAATATCGAAGCAAAAGAACTACTGCCGTCACCACTGTGACTGCCGGAAAAACTGAAAAGATCACTGCAAACAGGAGAACTATTGCGAGCCTGTCCTCAATTAGTCTTACGGCATTTTCCCAATACGGAAACGCCACAGCCTTATCTCTCATGGAGCGACTGCCAAAATCACCAATTATCTTGAAAATAGGCTCCATTGAAAATCTTGAGCTGTTTTCAACAGTTACAGCAGACGCAAAGCCAGTTTGCAGTGTATCCAAGGCAAATCCAGATACCGGATCGACGCACACCAATTCATAACAGTTTATGAGAGTCTCGCTTATGGCGTTAAGCGCATCATAGGACATAAACATACCAGGTCCTGCCGTGTACGCCCTCCTGGAGGCAAAGTCATCCTCCCTGGATACCACTCCGGCGATAACATATGGAGTACCATTAATTGTAACCTGCATTCCGGCCAGATCAACCCCTCCGAAGAGCTGCCATGCCAGTTCTTCGTCCAGTATCACCCTGTCTTGCATAATGTCATCGGAAGATATGTACGACCCTGATCGCAGATATAGAGGATGAAATTGAAAGAAATCTCCACCTACGCCCAGTACGGTTACACTGGCGCTGCCCCGTTCACCGGTAACGGTGACTTTACCCTGGGCGCTGAAGGCATCCACATAGAGACTTCCACCTTCTGGGGCCTCCAGTGAGGCCTCAGTAAGGCTTTGATCCAGACTCTGTTGGAAATTAAATATCTGATCCCTGTTTACCTCTTCCCCTGCTGGGAAGAAAGCGGTTACCTGTGCAAAGCGAAGGCCGCTCTCACCCTGGAATCGCTCTGCCGCCAGCTGCGAGTCCAAAATACCGCCCATGGAATTAAAGACGAGGAACAGTGATGCCGACGCCAATACGCAGGCAAGAAAAATAATAATGAGCTTTATTTGGTTTTTTCTCTTCCTTAAGGCTCTCATAGAGGATAGCTATCCTTTCCCGTTAACCTTCCGCCATTCTTACGTACATGCCCGTCTCTATAGGTGCAGTAGACGTTGCAATAACATAGTCGCCAGCAACAATTCCGCCTGTTACGGCGCTGTTCACATCGTCAGTCGCCGCCACCTGCACGTCAACCCTCTGGGCCACGTATCTGTTCCCCAGCGGGCTGGGTTTCGCCACCAGCAGATAGACAAAATTACCGTTGGCATCCGAGCGCACGGCGCTGTTGGGAACAACAGTCTCATAAGTAGAACTCCTGGCGCCGATGGAAAGGCTTATCTGCGTCCCCGCCGTTACGTCCTCGCCTCTTATTGAAAACACCAGAATTTTATTCTGCTGCGGCGCTTTTGGATCCGTCTTAATGTTTACCAGTTCCGCAGATATATCCGTCGATCCCCACCAATAATTGTTGGATATCTGGGCGCTATCCCCAACGCTCACCTGTCTGGCCTGTTCAGCAGTGACTGTAAACTCCACCTGATATCCCAGGTCCGGAACCTCGATAACAGCAATTGCCGTGCCTGGCGTTGTCGTATTCCCAGCAGTTATGCTAACGCTCTGCACAATTCCTGTGACAGGCGCCAGCACTTCATTTCCGCTGGTATCTCCTCCGCCAAGGCTGGCAACCAGCGCCTCCTGCTCCGCGATCTTATCCCTCTGGGCCTGCAAATCCAGCTGTTCCAGCTGCTGCGTCTTTGAGTCGGTCTTCTGCTGCTGCTCCAAAGCCAGCAGCTTATCCTCAAGGCTATCCTCAAGAGTCTCCACATTGTCATCAGCCGTCTTATAGGAATCTGTACGGGTCTTTATTGCGTCTATGGTCGCCTGGGTATTTGTGACGTTTCTCTGAGCCTCCTCCAGCTTTGTCTGGGCGTCCTGCAGGGCCTTCCTGTAAGTATTGTACAGGGCGTTGCCGTTGTTGGCTGCGTTATATGCGGCCTGGGCGCTGGACAGCTGTGCCTGGGCGCTGTCTCTCGCTGCCTGGGCGGTATCAACGGCATCCTGGGCGGCAGTTATGGCGTCATACGCCTTTTTCTCATTGGACTCATCATCATAAGTCGCCGCCTGTGCCGGCAGATATACAGGGAGTTTTTCATCGATTACTTTCTGCCGGGCTTCTTCCGTCATATCCTCCCATTTTACATACCCCTCATCGCCGGCATGCTCCATATCGTAATCGTGGCCGATCCAGGCAACCGCCGCGGCCACAATGTTGTCGTATATGCCCCCGTATCTGAGGCGCTCTGAAGCCAAGGTGTTCTGCGCCGCCGTCAGTTCCCGCTGCCGCTGGTTCAGCGTGTTCTGCGCCTCCGTCACGGCGCTGTAGTCGCCTGTGCCCTGGCTGACAGAGTTCAGATTTTCCTGGGCCCTGTCCACCTCCGCCTGGGCGGCCGTAACGAGGGCGTTATATGTATCAAGCCTGTTCTGATAGTCTCTCATAGCTGTCAGATCCTCATCGTAAGCCTGAGAAGAGGCATAGATGGCGTCACGTTCTGCCTGTGCCTCCTCCAGGTCCTCTCTCAGCCGCTGTATCTCCCTGTTCTGGGAGGCATAGTCCGCGTTGGTGGCGTTTATAAGGGCCTTCTGGTAGTCAAGACGCATCTGATCCAGCGTATTCTGAGCTTCGTCAAGCGCCGAACCCTCACCAGCAGCAAGGGTAAAAAGTAAGTCGCCCGTAGTTACCTGCTGCCCTGCAGTTATATTCACTGTCTGCACGGTCCTTGTATCCTGCAATATCACTTCATAAGTCTGAACGGCAGTTATCGTGCCTGTCCCACGTATTTGGGTGTTTATGGTATTCTGATCCACCATCTGCACCGCAACCTCAGGCAAGGACCTGTTCATAATCGTATTGGAGAAGAAGGTGAGCACCAGCATAACAGCCAGGAAAATGATAATGGCGTTTTTCACCCATCCGCGCTTTTTCTTGTCTTTAATCTCTTCAGGCATGGTTTCTCATCCTTTCACTGAGCCCTGGTGGGCGATTCCCTCCACAAGATATTCCTCGCCGTGGAGGAACAGCAGGAGCGTTGGTATCATATATATGGTGGCAACGGCAAAGGCCACTCCCACCTCTCCCACATTTATCTGGGATAAATAGACCGAAAGCGGCTGCTTTTCAGCATCTGCCAAAAGTATTAACGGCTGCTCAACCATATTCCAGTAGTCTATAAATACAAGTATGGCTATTGAATAAAGCGCCGCGCGGCACTGAGGCAGACACACCTTTGTGAATATCTGCCATTCACCTGCGCCATCCAGCTTTGCAGCTTCAATAAGAGACACCGGAATTCTCCGCATGTACTTTGTAAGCAGAAATACGGAGAACGGCGCAAAGGCTCCAGGCAGGATAATCGCCCATCTGGTGTTGAGTATGCCCAGCCACCTGGACACAAGGTAGTTCGGCACCAGTGTAACCTGGTAGGGCATCAGCATAAGTATTACATAAAAGAAGAAAATTGCCGCCCTCACTTTACCCCGCCAGCGAGTAAACCCATATGCGGCTATTGAAGCCACTCCGACCTGTAAGATAACTATCGGAACTGTGAGTATAACAGAATTCCAGAACTTCAGAAGATACTCTGGGCTTTGGAAAAGCACTCTGACATATTGGCTTAAGCTCACTTTATCCGGAATAAATTTTAAGTTCACCTGCTCGGATATAAATGTGGAGCCGCTGTTGGCGCTCTGGAACACCTGTCCATAGTTGGCGTCAATCTCCGACTGGGTCATAAAGGAATTTGTTATAGTCAGGACAGTCGGCAGGAGAAAGGCAATTGCAAATATTGCCGATGTGATAAACACGGCAGTTCGCCCTATAAGCCGCTTTTTTCTCACCCTTCCACATCCTTTCCAAACCAGTCCTCAATTTTAAAGAGCACCGCTATTATAATGACCATAACTACTGCCATGAGCACGGCCGCTGCCGACAACTTCTGAAAGTCGAGAGAGGCAAATGTATTGTTCATAAAGTGCTGCATGGTATAAAGGGACTCGTAGGGATAATTGCCAGTCAGCAGATACACCTCTCTGAACACTTTAAATGAGTTGATAAGAGATAAAATGGCCACAAAAAGGACCGTTGGCGACAGGTATCTGAGCTTTATCGCAAAAAACTTATACAGCGGCGAAGCTCCCTCCACATCCGCCACTTCAAGGAGCTCCCTGGGTATATTCGCCAGAGCAGACATGAACAGTATCATGTTGTATCCCAGGTTCTTCCACAAAAACAGTGTTATTACCACCAGCGGACCGTAATCAGAGTTTAACCAGTCCACCGTGTTCCCTCCAAGGGAGGTAATCAGGCTGTTGAGAACGCCGTTATTGTTGAATATAACCTGCCAGATAAGCACAACTGACGCCACCGGTACCATCATAGGGCTGAGGAAAAACGTCCTGAACTGGCTTTTAAGCGGTATGCGCGCCTCCAGCAGCAGCGCCAGGGCAAGTCCAAGTATTACTGCAAGGGGAACAGCAACAGCCGAAAAAAAAGCCGTATTCTTTGCGGCAGTTATAAACGATGAATTATGTAAAAGGGCTTTAAAATTGTCGAGGAATACAAACTCCGGATTCAGGTTGCTCCTTATAAGCGAGTAGTACACCACCACTCCGAAAGGAACTATAAAAAATACAAGTACGCCAAGTAAGCTGGGGCCTAAAAAGCACATGCTGTGCATAAGATCCAGCACCTTGGCGTTCATACTCTTCCAAATTCCCTTTGCCTTACGCAATTTATTCCCTCTTCTTCCCCAGGCCGGCCGGATATAACCCCGGCCGGCCTGTCACTCTTAAAAATGGCTTATCTCTGTTCGTTTACATACAGGCTCACCCTGCTCTGTACCTGGCGGGCCACATCGTCAAGGGTCCTCTGTCCCGCAAAATATGGGGCAGCTGCATCCATTACAATACCCAGCAGCTCCTCATCATATGAATACAGAACCGTAGTAGAGTCTATAAGGCTCATCAGCTGATCTGCTTCTTCCTGACTCATAGCGTAAAACTCTATGGAATCCTCAGGATTTGGCCCCCAGCTCATACCACCCTGGGACTGCTCGACTTCTTCGCCTGTCTCTGGATCTGTATAATATATCGGCGTCATGGCATTTTTAAGCCGGCTGTCAAACACGGTTTTGTTGGTTGGGAAGCTCCAGGTGTTGCTCTGCTGATAATCCTCCGTCAGGAAAGTACGCAGGAACTCCCACGCCCCATCTTTATTGCTGCACGTTGAGGACATTGCAAGTCCGCCGGACATTGTAAAGGCCGCTCCATTACCGCTGCCAGTCGGGTATCCCACATATGAGGCGTTTCCACCGCACATGGCATTATAATACTGCAGGTCGGTAAAGGTGCTCATATACACCTGAGTCAGCATCTGCATGCCTTCTCTCATCCTCTGGGCTTCACTGGTATATCCTCCGTCCAGCTCGCCCTGATTCTCCCAGTCGTATGTCTCTGGGAACATATTGGCAAACTCAAGTATATTTCTGAACTCGTCACTGTCAAAGTTGCATTCGCCAGTCTCCCAATTTACCAGATTGTCAAACAGCATTGAGCAGCACTGGCGCATTACGCTCTCCCTAATCGTACCCTGGCTGAATATATCGGCCCCTTCAGGCATTGTCTGATATGCCGCCATCAGGTCATCAAGGGTCCATCCCTGCTGCTGACCAACTACCTGGGGCATGCCGGCCAGAGTCTGAATCATAAATTCCGAGCCGATCTGGTAGAGCTTTCCCTCCAAAGACGCAGCGTTAAAAACCTGTTCCATAACGCCTTCGCGTCCGCCTATCTCGGTATCGGCTTCAATGTATGGCCACAGATCCTCCAAAAGTCCTTTTGCCGCAAACTGATCAATTGGCATCTGATCTACTGAGAATATATCCGGCACATCGCCACCGAGTATTTCCGTAGTCAGCTTTGTAAGTCCGGCTGAGTAATCGCTGTCAGTATTGTACTCAGAGTAGTCCTGAACCTCTATTCTGTATTTATCGCTGCTCCTATTGAAGTCAAGTATCTCTCCGCGGATATTATAATCCATATACATGCAGGCGAAGGTAATAATCTCTTTCTCCTGTACCTGCGAGGCATCAGTTTTCGTAAGCGTAACCAACTCGTTTTCTGTACCGTTATCTCCGTACTCTGTGGATATACATATAATACGTCCATCGCTTGTTGGCATAACTGATCTTATGTTGGAATCATCCACATCCACGTTTATCCATGTGAAAAGCCGAGTGCTCTCCTGGGTATCAAAGTTATATCCAAAAAAGCTGCTTCCGCTCTGATAATATATATCATAGTCGCCGCCGCCAGGCATGGAGTTATACCCATTTGACGGCGCCGGTATAGCTTCGCCAAAGTCCCCTGTCGTCAGATCAATAGGCAGAAATTCGCTGGTGTTTGTCTGGGTGGACTCGTCATAGCTGCTGACATAAGCCGCAACTCGGCCGTCAGGCAACGTCATAAGGTTATTTACATACATGCTGGAATTGGACTCATCGATTGAAATTCTCTTAAGCTCCTGCCCCTGGGGGTCCAGCACCAGAATGCCCATACTTCCAGTCGCCAGGTACACGTTACCTTCGTTATCCACGGAGATTGAATTTACATATAAATAATCTGTCTCATTCTCTTTAAACTGGCTGGTATTTATGGACATAAGCTCGTTTCCGGTGCTGTCGAGCTTACGTAAATAGTACTCGTCTGTGCTAACATAATAGTTATATCTGTCGTCCGAAGTCTCGTCAAATCCCTCAGGCAGGTCAAAATAATATGTATACAAGTCCTCTACCAGCCAGATATTTCCCTGGGAGTCCACGCTCATGCTGTTAAGATAACTGCTGCCCTCTCTTCCTTCCGGCACAGCAAGAGGAGTATAATTTTCCAGAACTGCAAAGCCGCTGCCGTCTTCGTTCATTGAGGCCAGCACATTTTCATAGACATCATATTCCCAGCTTTCTCCGGTTTCAGGATCAGTCTCGGTCTGGGTACCGGTCTTCATATTGGCAGAACAGTAAATCTTCCCGTCGTGCCAATAGGCATTATTTATATTGTCAAGATTCTCAACTGATATGCCGCTGTACTCAGCCACATAGACAAAGTCTGGAGTATCGTTTTCGCCTCCATTTTCTCCGCCGCCCCCGCCAGAGCAGCCCGCCAGCGATGATACGACAATTGCCATCATCACCAGCAGTGACAAAAATTTTGTAAGTTTTCTCATTATGTATCCTCCTTAGGCGTCCGTCGGGAACGCTTATTATTTAGACGTATTTTCTCAGGTAATGTTCCATCACTCCCGGAAAATTTAAAGGCCGTCCCACGTTAGAAAGTATAAACCGACCGCGGGAAATATTCTGCTACAAACTTGCATCTATCTGTCAAAGAAACAAAAAAAAATAGTTACATCTTTCCCTCTCTGCCTCGGTAATTATAACAGAAGGGGCTTCAAAAAAGAAGCCCCTGACACCTTAATATTTACTTAACCCTGTCGCAGCATCGAAAATACCTCTCCGATGCTGCCGTTAATTACCAGATCTGCAGCGCCGTCATAGGACGTTGAGCTTCTGTTTATAAGAACCAGCTTTGATCCTCTATAGTAATTTATCAGCCCAGCCGCCGGATACACTATCAAAGACGTGCCGCCCACAATAAGCATATCTGCTTTTTCCAGTTCTTCAATCGCCCGCCTCAGCACCGTCTCATCAAGAGCCTCCTCATAAAGTACAATGTCGGGCCTGACAACTCCTCCGCAGGCGCATCTTGGAACGCCCTCTGTCTGGAAGCAAAAATCGCTGGGGTATTCCCTGCCGCATCTGGAACAGTAATTTCTCTGGAGAGTACCGTGCAGCTCAAGCACATTTCTGCTGCCTGCCTTCTGGTGGAGCCCGTCGATATTCTGCGTTATCACCCCAGAGAGTTTCCCGAACTTTTCAAGCCACGCCAAATACTTGTGGGCAGCGTTCGGTTCCGCACCCCTGGTGTCAAGCTTGTCCCTATAAAATCTGAAAAATTCTTCCGGATTCCTTTCAAAAAAAGAACGGCTGATTATCTCCTCCGGCGGATAGTCATATTCCTGGTTGTAAAGTCCGTCCTGGCTGCGAAAATCTGCTATACCGCTCTCAGTGCTTACGCCTGCACCTCCAAAGAAAACTATTCCTGAACTTTCATCTATCATTTCCTGCAGCTTCAATATTTTATTCTCCATGTCCCCTCCTGAATTATGTATCGAAAATCGTATATATAACGCTTTTAAAACAGAAAGGAGAGGGATAATCCCTCTCCTTCAAACAAAGTCATTTTTTATTTGTACCCATGGTATTTTCTTTCAATACCACGTCGTGGGCTCCGCCTTCCACAATAGATGTTGCGGAGACAAGCGTCAATTTTGCCTTCTGCTGTAGTTCCGGTATGGTTATAGCTCCGCAGTTACACATTGTATGGCGAACTTTGCTCAATGTCAGGGCGACATTATCATGGAGGGATCCTGCGTAAGGCACATATGAATCCACTCCCTCTTCAAAGGAGAGCTTTGCTTCGCCGCCAAGATCGTACCTCTGCCAGTTACGGGCTCTTGCTGAGCCTTCTCCCCAGTACTCCTTCATATAGCTGCCGCCGATGCTCACTCTTCTGGACGGGCTCTCATCAAATCTTGCAAAATACCTGCCCAGCATCAAAAAGTCCGCGCCCATCGCAAGCGCCAAAGTCATATGGTAGTCATGTACAATACCGCCGTCCGAACATATGGGGATATACACGCCGGTCTCCTCAAAGTACTTATCTCTCTCCTGGCATACGTCAATTACCGCTGTAGCCTGCCCGCGCCCTATGCCTTTCTGTTCACGGGTGATGCAGATGGAGCCGCCTCCGATGCCTACTTTTACAAAATCTGCGCCGCAATCAGCCAGGAAACGGAATCCCTCGCCATCAACAACATTGCCCGCGCCGACTTTTACGCTGTCTCCATAATTGTCGCGTATCCACTTTAAAGTAAGCCGTTGCCACTCGCTGTATCCCTCTGAAGAGTCTATACACAGCACATCGGCTCCCGCTTCAATAAGAGCCGGAACACGCTGTGCGTAGTCCCGAGTATTAATACCGGCGCCCACAACGTATTTTTTGTGCTTGTCCAGCAGCTCTATAGGGTTCTCCTTATGGGAGTCGTAGTCCTTTCTGAACACAAAATAAACGAGGCATCCGTTATCGTCAACTATCGGGAGGGCGTTTACTTTGTGCTCCCATATTATATCGTTGGCAGTTTTAAGAGTTGTATTCTGTGGCGCCACAACGAGCTTGTCCAGAGGGGTCATAAAGCTCTCGACCAGCTCATCGCCAGTCATACGTGAAATTCTGTAGTCACGGCGGGTAACAACTCCCAGCAATTTCCCATTTGGCGAGCCGTCCTCCGTTACTGCCACTGTGGAATGGCCAGTCCGCTCAACAGTCTTTAAAAGTTCATTTAATGTGGCTGATGGCTTTACATTTGAGTCGCTGACTACAAAGCCCGCCTTATACGCTTTTGCCCTGGCAACCATAGCAGCCTGGTCCTCTATACTCTGAGAACCGTAGATAAAGGCCACTCCGCCTTCTCTGGCAAGAGCTACGGCCATATTATCGTCAGACACCGCCTGCATAATTGCAGATGTCATCGGTATATTCATGGAGATTGCTGGTTCTTCTCCGCGCCTGTATTTTACAAGAGGCGTCTTCAAACTTACATTGTCTGGAATACATTCCGGCCCAGAGTAACCCGGCACAAGCAGGTACTCGCTGAATGTCCGAGAGGGTTCCTCAAAAAAGAATGCCATACGTCTTTACCTCCCACATTAAAATATAACCAAATTATTTCGCGTATGATATCACAGCGGCATCGGCATGTCAAGACTTTCAATTTGCCATCCCAGAACGCTGATAATAGAACATGTACTGCTGGGCAAGCCCTGCATTTTCCCCAAACACTTCAGGGTCAAAGCCGTCAGGGTAATGCTGGGCAATGGCTTTCTTCATCCAAACGTCTATTGGAAATGCGCTGCCTATCCTCAGCGAAAAAAGTATCACGCAATTTGCCACCTTCTCGCCGATTCCCCGCATACTCATAAGCGTCCTCTTGGCGCTGGCGGCGTCGCTTTTTGACAGTGCTTCCAGGTCCAGTTTCCCTGAGTCTACAGCTCTTGCCGCAGCAAGTATATACGGCGCTCTGTATCCACAGCGCAGCGGTGAAAGATCCCGCTCCTCCAATCTGGCTATGGTTCCAGCATCGGGAAAAGTGTAGAACGTCTTCCCAGACAATTCCGTCTCCTGTCCGAAGCACGTACACATAGTCTCAACTATTTTCTTTATTCTTGGTATGTTGTTGCATTGGGATATTATAAATGAGCAGAGCGTCTCCCATCTGTCCTGATTGAGTATCCTTATTCCTGCCCCAAAGTCGGAAGCCGCTCTCATGTAATCGTCTATGCACACACTCTCACGGAGAGCCCTGTAGTCCCTGCCCATATCGAAGTAGTCGCTCCAGATATTCGCCCAGTCGCTTGCAGTTCCGGAAATTATTACGTCATCTCCGTCACGGCGTATTCTTGCAGCCTTGCCCATTGCTACGCCGATATACGAACCGTCTGGCTCCGGATTCCAGCGAAAGCACTGACCACACTCAAAAATTTTCTTCAGATCAAAATCATCCTGGACATGCACCCGCGTCTCACAGGCGTCCGTCAAGGTCAAAGGCATATGTACGTCCTCCGGGGAATAATACAGTAAGTGTGACAATTTTTATATATTATATCATTGACATTCCTTAAAGTAAACGCGCCCACAGGCGAATTTTCTGTCCATTACAGACCTTTTTTTGTGCTTTTTTGCATAAGCGGCAGCTCAGCTGAAAATATGTCAGCATCATCTGCACCGCTTTCACCTTACACGCCCTTTCTTCTACTATTTATATAATTTAACTTTTGAATTTTTCTTTTAAAAATGCACACTATAAAGACAAAATAGAAAGACTGGGTGATTAAGATATGGCTACAAAGCATGTGGGCAGGCAGACGCTTGCCCTGTCAGCTCCCCCATCCTTCCTGGGTCACGCCTGCGTGGTTGGGAAAAAAGAGGGAGAAGGCCCTCTGCGCGACAGCTTCGATATGATAAATAACGACTCACTGTTTGGAGAAAAAACCTGGGAAAAAGCGGAAAGTGCCATGGTCAAAACCGCTCTTGAAACAGCATTAAAAAAATCTTCCCTGTCTCAAGGTGATATAGACTACGTGTTTGCCGGCGATTTGCTGAGTCAGTGTTCTGGCACTTCTTTCGGAATACGCGGCACAGACATACCATTTTTCGGTGTTTACGGCGCTTGCTCCACAATGGCTGAGAGTCTGGCCCTTGCGGCAATGTGTCTGGACGGCGGCTTTGCTCAGCACGCCATGGCCGTAACAAGTTCACATTTCTGTTCAGCCGAGCGACAGTTCAGACTGCCTCTGGAGTACGGCGGCCAACGCCCGTTATCCGCTCAATGGACTGTTACCGGATCTGGCGCTGCAGTTCTATCTGCCGGCGGTCCTGGCCCATATATAACTCATATTACCCCTGGAAGGATAGTCGACTGGGGTATTACGGATGCCTCAAACATGGGCGCCGCTATGGCCCCCGCAGCCTACGATACGCTCAGTACTCATTTTAGTGATCTTGGAATCTCTCCTGGTGAATACGATCTGATCGTCACTGGGGATCTGGGTGCAGTTGGCTCAGATATCCTGATAGACTTTTTCAGAAAAGATGGCATAGACATCTCCAAAAATCACAGGGACTGCGGTCTCATGATATTTGACAGGGACAATCAGGACGTTCATTCCGGTGGCTCCGGCTGCGGATGCAGCGCCAGTGTATTGTGCGGCTATTTACTAAACGGTATGCGGGAAGGGCGATGGGAAAAGATACTGTTTGCCGCTACAGGGGCCCTGTTATCCCCCACCACAACGCTTCAGGGTGAGAGCGTACCGTCCATCTGCTGCGCTGTGTCAATAAGCCGGCATCTCCCCGGACAATCCGCCTGATAAGGAGGTCATATTCTATGGAGACAATTCTACAATATTTAAAGGCTTTTGCAGTGGGCGGACTTCTGTGTCTTATAGGCCAGATCCTGGTTGACAAGACGAGGCTCACTCCTGCGAGAATACTCACATCATATGTGGTGGCAGGCGTTATATTGGGCGGTATTGGCATATACGGTCCGCTGGCGAAATGGGCCGGTGCCGGCGCCACTGTCCCACTGACCGGTTTTGGAAACCTGCTGGCAAAGGGAGTACGCAAGGCAGTAGATGAGGTCGGCGTACTTGGCGCTCTCACTGGCGGACTTACGGCAGCTGCCGGAGGTATAACTGCGGCAATATTTTTCGGGCTCATCGTATCTATCATATTCAAACCTGGAGATAAAAACTAACACTCACCGCCGCCCCGATTATTAAGAGCGGCGGTATACATATTTTAAAGTTTCCGCACACCTTCATCTGGGACATTACGATAAAATATACAGCTTGTCGAAAAACTTCCCCACAGGGAGGTCCCCCAGAGTTCCTGCGGCCGCAGAAATTAAAATCCATTATTTCCGGCGCCGCAGCGTTAGGAAAAGGCCGCCAGGACTTTTTCTACAGTCTCAATAAAATATAACTACATATTTTTCTTTTTTGCCATGATGTGGTATACTTTTATCAGGATAAAAATGAAGGGGGAGTATATCTATGACTCTCAGTCAGTTAAATGGCGAATGTCAGCTCTGCAGGAAGTGCGGTCTCGGCGAGACCCGCACAAATCTTGTATTTGGCGCCGGCGTTGAAAACGCCCAGGTCATGTTTATAGGCGAGGGCCCTGGAGAAAATGAAGATCTGCAGGGCGAGCCATTCGTAGGCAGAGGCGGTCAGCTTCTCGATACAATGCTCAAAATTATCGATTTAAGCCGTCAGAAGAACATATACATAACTAATATAGTCAAATGCCGCCCTCCAAAAAACAGAGATCCCCTGGGCACCGAGCGGGACGCATGCATAGGATGGCTGAAAACGCAAATTGAGCTGGTATCTCCAAAGATAATAGTATGCCTTGGCAGAATTGCCGCTATAACTCTTATAAAAGACGATTTTAAAATTTCCAAGGAACACGGTCAGGTTTTTGAGAAAAACGGAGTTTACTATATGGCTATATACCACCCTGCGGCTCTGCTGCGGGATCCCAGTCGGCGCCCTTCTACTTTTGAAGACTTAAAATCGTTGCAGGAACTTATAATGTCCGTCTGCCCTGAGACATACGGCAGATAATACGAAATTAAAAAGGACGAAAATATTCTTTATGATAGAATTCAGATCACCCGAAGTAAGCGATAAGCAATGGATATATGAGCTGGCCTCCATAAGCAATCTCCACAGCGCCGATTACAGTTTTGGGAGCATATACTGCTGGAGTCACAGCACAACGCCGAAAATTGCCAGACTTGGCGACAGGCTTATAATGCGTCTATGCATTGGAGGCAAGTGTATATACGCCTACCCTGTGGGCAGAGGCGATATCCGTCCGGCTGTAGAACTTATGGCAGAGGACGCCAGATCAATCGGCAGCCCATTTATTATGCGTAGCATAACAAGACCTCTCTTATCGCAGATCCACACATTTTTCAATTCTGAACCAGTAATATCCACAAATCCCGACAGTTCAGATTACGTATACCTTGCCTCAGACCTGGCCAACCTGGCAGGCAAGAAATTTCACTCGAAGAAGAACCACGTAAACAGATTTATGGCCGAACATCAGTGGAGTTTTGAGCCTATAACACCAGAAAATATCCACGCCTGCCATGATTTCGCCTCCCATTGGTTTATAGATGCGGAAAGCGAAAGAGGCGTCGACTATTTAAGCGAAATTCGCGCCATGCACAACGCCTTCGATATCTATTTTAAAGCAGGTTACGACGGCGGCATCATATGGGCAGATGGTGAAATAGCCGCTTTCACCATGGGCGAGCTCATATCTCCCGACACGTTTGTCACCCATTTTGAAAAGGCCAGCTCAAATATAAATGGCGGTTACTCGATAATCAATCAACAATTTGCCAAGTATCTTTTGGGGAAATACCCTGAACTCACCTATATAAACAGGGAAGAGGACATGGGTATAGAAAATCTTAGAAAGGCAAAGCAGTCTTATCGGCCTGTGTTTATGGTGGATAAGTACACTGCTATTTGGGAGTAATGGAATATAACACCAGGCTGGCCCGCACTGAGGACAGAGAACAACTTCGCAATCTGTGGCACGTATCCTTTGGAGACAGCGACGAATACATAGATTTATTTATGGAGCAGATGTGCGTTCCTGAACGCACGGTAGTATATGAAGAGCTTGGCAATATAGTTTCCGCCGCATTTGTGGTGGAACTTGGTGAGTTTGTGTCTTCCGAGGAGCACCCAAAACCGTGCAGGTGCGTTTACGCGTTTTCCACATCTCCTGACTACAGGGGCTGGGGGATTGGAGCCTCCGTGATACGGGCGGCCGCAAAGCTCTCTAATGAAGGCGGCTCTGTTGGTGTAATATGCCCTGCAGAATACTCCCTCTTTGGATATTACCGCCGTACTGCAGGATACAGGGATTACTTCTATTCCTACGAGTCATCCGGTTCGGACTCGGGTATTCTGGCCTATGGCAGCGTGCTTTCCATAAACGCAGCTCAATATTTGGACCTTCGCAAAAAATTGCTGGAGGGCAGAGCTCACATCGATTTTTCTCTGAAATCCATGGAATTTCAGGAACGGCTGTGTCTTAGAAGCGGCGGTGGTCTCTTCTCTGTTACTGCCGGTGGCGTACAGTGCGCCGCTGCTGCCGAAATTGTCGGAGGGAAATTGGTTATCAAAGAGCTTCTTGTCCCCAACGGGTCTTTTTACACTCCGTCTCTGCTGATTGCCCGCGCATTAGGCTATCAGGATTTTACTTACAGGACTCCCGTCCGTCCAGGCGAGGAAGGCCGGCCTTTTGCCATGATATCCGGCCTTACATTCAGTGAAGAGGCGGATACTGGCCTTGGCTGGTATGGTTTTGCCTTTGATTAACCAAAAATAAAATTGAAAAATTTTAAAATTTAATACTTTTGAAATATTTTTATGTTTTTTACTTAAAAGTTTCAATGTAATATAAGTATCGTGAAAGATTTATTCACCTTTTTCATTTTATCCTCTTTTTCAACTGATGGGAGCCTGCCGGGGCTCCCATCACTTTTTTGTCTCATTTTGTCTTTAAAAATCTCAGCCGGTGTTGTATAATCAAGTAGCTATGGAAATGAACAATTTATATAAAAAATATGTGCAATCCCGGCGGGAACTCATTTCCCGGGATTTTTCAGGCCTTAACGAAAAACAGCTGGAAGCTGTACTTTCAACAGAAGGCCCTCTGCTGCTTTTGGCTGGAGCCGGCAGCGGTAAAACAACTGTGCTTATAAGCAGAATTGCCAACCTCATACGCTATGGCAGAGCATCTGACTCCACAGATGTGCCTGAGGACGTCTCCCCTGAGGACATGGAGAAAATTATATATCTCGCCTCCACACCGGATGGGAAGCTAAACGACGATACCCGCCGTCTATGTGCCCTGGAGCCGGCAGAGCCCTGGCGTATTATGGCCATTACCTTTACGAATAAGGCGGCTGGAGAGCTCAAATCCAGGCTGTCGGCGATGCTCGGCCCCGTAGCTGAAGACATCTGGGCAATGACTTTCCACTCAGCCTGCGTGAGAATACTTCGGCGCAGCGCCGAGTCCATTGGAATATCGCGGTCCTTTACCATATATGATACGGATGATTCGGTTTCTATCATGAAACGCATACTGAAGGAACTGAACATCGACGACAAGGCTTTTCCGCCAAAAACTGTTCTTGGTTATATCAGCCGGGCCAAAGGCGATATGCTAACTGCCGAAAAGTACTCCCAGGAGGCGGAACGCGGCTACGATCCCAGAAAAAAGGTAATCGCCCGGGCATACGCGGAGTATGACAGGAGGTTGCGCGCCGCCGATGCTCTTGACTTTGACGACCTTATATTCTGCACCGTACGCCTGCTTCTTGAAGACGAAGATGTGCGCGCCTACTACCAGAGGTTCTTTAAATATGTGCTGGTAGACGAATATCAGGACACCAGCAATTTGCAGTATCTGCTCGCCAGCACGCTGGCCGGCGGCTATGACAATATCTGCGTAGTTGGAGACGACGATCAGAGTATATATAAGTTCCGAGGGGCCACAATTGAAAACATCCTGTCCTTTGAAAAGCGTTATAAGGACGCCCGTTGTATAAAATTAGAGCAGAATTACCGCTCCACAGGCCATATTTTAGGGGCGGCCAATGCAGTCA
>CALWYO010000088.1 GCA_944385785.1 uncultured Oscillospiraceae bacterium
TAGGCTATAGCCGCTAAACCGACATTTTCACCGCTATATAACATCATCATCGTACAGATCACCACGATGCTCGCCAGATAGATAATCTGATATATTCAACACGCGGGGATATTTGCCGGTATTTGCAATTGTTATACCATTTAAAATTCCAACGTGAGCATACATATGCCTAAACTGTTCCATAATCAAGCCCAGGCGTGTATTTGAACATCCGTTTGGAATCTCTGTCAGCTTTTCGTCAGTCAAATTCTCCACATATTTAAGTATTTTTTCTTTTACTTGCTGGTAATAACCATATAGAGTATATCGGTCAAGCACCACTTTTGATGGCGTATCAGGCCAGTCAAGTTTTGGTGTTTGAAATGGCGGCTCATCATATACGGATGGGTTTATAAAGAATTTATCACATGAGTGAATTGTATGGTAGATATATCGCCATGCAGGAGCTCCGCATATCTCAGCATTCCAATCGGAAGTGTCCATTGCTATTTTCAAATTGCAAAACATCAGCTCGGTAAGATTTTTAATAGTACTTACGTTAATCTGTCTGTCCATATTTGTGGTTCTCCCATATTCCGAAATTTGCATCTGCTTTTCTATCTGACGAAGCCCCCGCGGAGTGATCGGACGTCACTGGTGGAAACCATGGCATTCGGCGCATGAGATCTTATCAATTCCATGGCCTTCGGAACGCTCCTCCTCCGCAGTTGAACAAATATGAGCTCTCTCTTCGTCCCTCCTACGCTATGTCCTTCCAAAATTGTCACGCCGAATCCACTTTTTCTTAAATCCTGAGCCAAGTTCTCAGCTTCCGCTTCTGACTGCACTATCTGCAAACTGGTGAGTCCCACGGCAAGGCGCTGTTCAAACACTGAACCTAAATAAATTCCAAGGCCATAGGCTATACTGTACACCACAACTTTTACAGGGTCATCGGCAATATCTGTCAGTACTGAACTTATTATAAGCAGCCATATAACCACATAGATTACGCCTACTATTGAGCTCAACAGCTTTTTGCCTCTATTTATAAGCATAAGGCGAAGCGTATCCAGCGAAACTTCTATAGTCTTACCCACAAAAATTGCTGCATATAACGGAAACCCTTCTAATTCCAGCATAAGAATAACCCCTTTTAAACAATTTTTTAACAGTTTTCAAAACTGCACTTGTCATGGTATAATTTTTAAAGGAGGTGGACCAATGGCTTATATAACTGATGAGAAACTATTCAAGAGCGGACTAAAACCGAATAAAAAGCAACTGGTCATATGGTCCATCGGAGTTGCCATTCCTGCTGTGCTGATAATACTCTATTACATATTTTCCTCAAAACGACAGTGGGCAAACGCTGCTGTAGCGGCAATCTCTCGACCTCTGCGGGATGCGCTTGGCGCTCTCTTTTCCCACATTCCATTTTCTGTAATGGAAATCATGTACACTGTAGCAGGGCTGCTTTTAATTGGGTTTATTATAAAAACCATAGTGCTTATCGTCAAGAGTAAAAAAAAGCTCTATGTTGCTCTCCGCAGAGTATTAATATTGCTGCTCACAGCGGTGTACATATTTGCAGCTTATCTGTGGCTTTTAGGGATAGATTATAAGTCTGACTCTTTTACCGATAAAAGTGGCATTGAAATTGGCGGCATTACCACTTCGGAACTTTATACCGTAACAAAATATTTTATTGAAAGCGCGCTTTCAATGTCTGATGCTGTTGAGCGCGATGAAGATGGTCATTTTTCCGAAAGCATAGACAGCATTTTTGATAGCTCCGCTACAATATACGATAGTCTTATACAGGAATATTCCTTTCTTGATTGTGAATCCCGAAGGCCGAAAAAGATGATACTCTATTCGAAAATAATGAGTTACATGGGCTTTACTGGGGTTTATTTCCCATTTACTGGTGAATCAAATATAAATATCGACGCTCCCAGATGTATGATACCGTTTACTGTAGCCCATGAACTGGCCCATCAACGCGGCGTATACGCAGAACAAGAGGCTAATTTTCTTGGTATAGCCGCCTGCATATCCTCAGGCAACCCTGTATACGCATATTCAGGATACTTATCCGGCTCACTATACCTTTTAAATGCTCTCTACAGGGCTGACAGAGGGCTATGGCAGGAACTTCACTCTATGATCTCCGGCAACATGTTAATAGATTGGAATGACAATAACGCCTATTGGGACTCAATGGAGTCTGCCGTAACTGCCGTCTCGGAGAGTGTATACGACGGATATCTGCGAGCCAATGGACAAGAACTGGGTATGGCATCATACGGAGCATGTGTTGATCTGCTTGTAACGTATTACTTACAAGTAGCAGAGTAAATTATCTTTAAAGTACAAAACAAAGCAGGTGCTGCGAATTTGCAGCACCTGCTTTGTCTTTATGCTTTTACTTACGGCGCTGTCTCCCTATCCATCGCCACAATGTGACGGGGCGTCCGTCATGCATTACCCTGCTGCCATCAAGATCATACATGCAAAAATCGTTGTATACGTGTACCCATGAAAAGTGCCCGCTATATTCATAGGGTTTTCCAGTGTCATCCTTAAAAAGCCCAGTCTGATCAATGATATTTTCAAAAAGGGACATATGAACATTCTCTGCCCCCGCAGCTTTGAGTCGAAGATAAATTGGCAAAGGTGACGACTCCGGTGGTACCAGCGGATCATTTTCAGCCTGCGTAAACCAAATGGGCATATTCTTTATGTTCTCAATATCCTGATCTGTAACTTCACTGTTCCTGTACGCCTCACATACCGGATAAGCCGCCGCAAAAAAATCTGGGTAGGTCAGTACCATCTTCATAGTCATAAAGCCGCCATTAGAGCATCCTCCAATGTATATCCTGTCGCGGTCAATGTCCTCATGAATATCAATAAATTCATCAATTAGCGCTTTAAGTCCCTCGGTATACCTGCTTTCTTTATGCGTATGTTCACCAGGCTTCCTGATATCATGAATACCGTCATCCATCCAAAAAGTCGGCGCCTGCGGAGCCAGCACATATGCCGCCCCACCTATTTTTCTCTGGATATCATCAGAGGAAAGGTTAACCACTTTATTACCTGTATAAGCAACTGTTGGATCTTCACCACCCTCGCCAGCACCATGAAGCCATATTACCAGAGGAAACTTCTCTGGGAAAGGATGTTCCCATTCATCGCCATAATAACTGTCCAATTTGGTGAAATTCTTTTTTGCATATTCCAAATCAGGAGTAAAATATCCATAGCGCAGCGGCTGCGGGTCATAATGTGAAATATCATTTCGCCATCCCTTAAGCTGGAAACAAATATCACCGTCAAAATCATCAAAAACTAATCCGTTTATTGGAATTTCAGACAGCATATCTTTTATCTGAGTAATTCGATATTCACATTTTATAAATTCATTATGATTGCTCCGATAAGCAGCCTGGGCATAGCCCAGCGGATATACAGGGCCATAAGCCATCTCCAAAGCTATCATCTTTGATGAATACACCTTATTGCCATACTCATCACACGGGTAAGCATCTAAAACTATCCTGTATCCTTTTGAGGGATATATCTTAGGGCCAAGCCACGTCCTGGATGCCATAAACAGTTCGCCTGTATAAGGGTTTTTCCTCTCCACATATACAGAAAATGTATCTTTGTCAACCATATTTGCCAGAATTTCTTCAGGAGAAAAGAGTATTACTTTAGTTATATATGGACCATTATCTGTAATCTCTGTTATTGTCTTATATTTATACATAATATGGTATAGCTCCCTTCTGTTTTGCCTGCCGGTGACAGCAAACAGTTTGTTAAATAGTTTAATATCTGTTATCTCTCGTTTTCCTACTATTTAGGACCACTGACAGCATTACCAAGGTCGCCCCTGCAAATGCAGCACACAGTATATAAGAGAGATTGTAGGAACCAGTAATATCATATATGTAGTTTGACACTGGAGTACCTACAGTTGTCCCAACATATCCGGCAGCAAGAATAAATCCCATGATAGTGTTGTACTCCCTTGTTCCAAACACCCGATTTATTATTAACGGGATAACAACAGTGGTTATAGGCGTTCCCGCTCCTAATACTATAACAGTAAATATTGAGTACCACCCTTCAAACCTATCTGCAAAAGCCATCATAATGCTTGACACAGTGGAAAGTCCGCATGTGATTAGCACAACAGGTAAGACTCCCAGCTTATCACTCACCATCCCCATCACCGGCTTTGCAGAGGCATTGCAGATAAGGAGCACTACCATTACTATACCTGTTACATACAGTGGATCCATACCTGAGTCAATTAAATGTGGCGTTACATTGTTATACGATGGATTATTAGCAAAGTGTATAGTAAAAAGCGACAAAGCAATTAACCAGAACCGCCAGTCTCGCAATGTTTGCGGCATGGTAAGACCTGTTTTTTCTCCATGTACCTGTGCTTTTGAATACCCCCCCAGTGGTTCCATTCCTTTCTCTTTTGGCTCAATATATAGGAAAAGCCATACAAGCGGAACACACAGAAGAATAAGTAAGGCATCTATTCCACAAGCTACTTGCCATCCAAACTTTTCAAGTACAAACCCAAGTATTGGTGAAAACAGGGACCCTCCGATTCCGCTTGCCGCGCAAACGACGCCAATCACAAGGCCTCTTTTCTCGTTAAACCAGTTATTAATAATCTGTGTGAGCACTGAAGTGCTCACAAAAACACTCGCAATCCCCGAAATGATTGCTTTAGCATAGAGAGTCCATACTCCTATGCCCGAAGCAAAGAGCAGATATGCCAACCCCATAAGTAAGAGCCCTAAAAGTATAGATCGCTTAACTCCTATCTTTTTGACAGCAGGTCCATAGCAGAAGTATCCGATAGCCCCCAGCGCAGAACTAATACTGCTGGTAATAGAATAGGCAGTCCGAGAAATACCATAGTACTCTGTAACTGGTATGGTAAAAATATTAAACGTCAGTGCTGCAACTCCCGTGGCGCAGAAGACTATGATAAAGCAGATCGAGGCGCTAATCCATCCGTAAAACCTTCTCTTTAAAAACATCTTTACCTCTTTCTGCGTTGTTGGCTTAACCAGTCAAATAATGTAACTTCCCTACCATCTATTGTCACTGGTTTCCCGTCAAAATCTAACCATACATGATTCTTTAGCGCATAAACCCAGCTGTAATGCGGGTTATATTCAAATATATTGCCCTCCTCATCATCAAAATCTCCTGTGTCATCCAGTATTCTGTCAAAATAGTGACAGTGCACATTATCAGCGCCCGCCTCTTTCAACCGTCTCATCGTAGGCAATATACACATCTCCGGTATAGCGGCCCTATCATTTGCAGTATGGACAAACCAGATGTTATAATCCTTAATTTTATTTATATCCTCATCAGTCAGTATCGCATCATAGTAAGCTTCACATACTGTGAAATATGCAGCAAATATTTCTGGGTAGCTAAGCATCATTCTCATTGTCATAAAACCGCCGTTAGAGCACCCGCCAAGGTAAACACGGTCTCTGTCAATATACGGTCTGTCTTCAATAAACTCATCAATTAATGCTTTAAGCCCCTCCGTATAAATGGAATATCCCTTTTTTGTAATATACCACATGATCTTATCCATGCTGTCTTTTCCGCTATTGTTTCTCTCTGCTGTGAGTTGTGCTTTTGCTAAATTTTCATTACCTATAAAGGTCATGCCTGCCGGCGGTTCATCTCCAGGGTCCAGCCATCTGGTGGGAGCCTGGGGTACCAGAATGCACGCTCCCATTTCAAAATATTTCTGGATTTTCTGTGTAGATAACGATATGACGTTATTACCTGCATAGGCCGCCATGGGATCTTTTCCGCCTTCTCCTGCCCCATGCAGCCAAATTATCAAAGGAAGTTTCTCATTATATGCCCTATCTGGTTCCCAAAAACCATACTGAAGAGGCATTTGGTCAAAGCTGCTGACACCGTGCTTCCATCCCTTCAAAAAGCGCATGTCGCTACCTGTAAATTTATCAAATACCAGGCCGCTTTCGCCTGCAACTTCCCCTATAAGCGTTATACGATAATCCAAAAAAATAAGAGTCTTCATCGTACCATGGGCAGCGGCCATTGGATTTGTCATAGGATTTTTAGCGCCTATCCACATCTCCAATGTTACATAATTGCCTTTTGTAACCCTATTCCCGTTGATATCAGAAGGGTACGCCTTTTTTATTTTTGCATAGCCTTGCGACAATATATCCCCGTTTTCTTTTTTCAATCGTATAACATCTTCGCCCAATCCATACCGTCTGGCACAAAAGACATTAAATTTATCAGCAGATGCCTCTTCTTCGGTTACTTCCACTGGGAAATCTATGATAATTTTCCAAACATACGGCCCGTCATCTGTCATTTTGACACGGGTTCGATAACATAAAGACACAGGCTTTTCTCCTCTCCAATAAAAACATTTTACATGAGTATCTCCCTGTATTCCTTACAAGCTCAGAGGTCGATTACTCAATAAGCCATGTCAATATGATATCTTTAGGGTGATGACAATTCAAATAGCAATTATTCAATCAATAGTTTAATAAAATTAATATGTCTAATCTAATAGTTAAGCAAGACCAGCAGTAAATTCATGCATAATATAGTCGTTTTCTTGCGGCAGCGTCCCGTTTTGCCAGCAAAACTTTCCGTACCATTCCATAAAATCCCAATACAACTTCGCTGCGCCATTGAGACTTTTGCCGGCAAGACGAGCCAAAAATGCTCCTGATCTAAAGTCACTGTCATCTATTTCAACATATCTAATGCTTGGCAACTCCAGTTCTCTTCTTGAACTGTCATTATGTATACATCGAGAACTGAATCCAATACCGTAACCCCCTGCAACAAAGTATAGCGTAGATTCAGGATCCTCGACTTCAAAAAATTTGTCAACAGTGACACCTGCATTTGCTAAAAGTTTCCCATAGCGTTCTTTGCCATTCGTTTTTCTTGAACAGACAATCGTTTCTCCATTAAGCTTGTCGATAGAAATCTTATTATAGCCAGCCAGGCGGTGATCTTGGTTGACGCATATCAGCATAATGTCTGACAGTAAACACTCTGTATACAAAAGAGAATTCTCAGGATCGGAATGTGAAAACCATATGTCCGCTTGTCCATTTATTAAGCAGGGCACGCCTTCGTTTTGGCTGATACGTTTAAGATTAACTTTTATATCAGGATAGCACTTGGAGAAAAGTTCTGTAGAACGTAACGCCATTTGACTATAATCTGCAACTATATTCAAAACATTACTATCTTTTATTTCAAATTGAAGCATTTTGCATCTTAAGCGATAGGTACTGTCTAATATTTCCTTTGCACCATTTAGTAATATCTGTCCCGCATCTGTCAGTCGGTTTTTTCGTCCAATCTTTTCAAATAGCTTAACATTCAGCTCCTCTTCAAGTTTTTTTATTGAAACGCTTAGTGTGGATTGAGAAACATTTAACTTCTCTGCAGCCTGGTTCATGCTGTTGCTTTCTGCTACAGATGAAAAATAAGTCAATTGTAACAAGTCCATCTGTCGCCTTCTCCTGTTGTCCTGATGTAAACATTCAGAGTATAGATTACAAATCTTCTCCAGATAGAAATTTTACTAATAACACTTGATTACATCCTTATTACGTCAAACGTGCCGCAGAGATATGCTCTGCGGCACGCAAATTTTTTATTAAGAGAGAGTTTACTTCTTGCTGATAGCGCCAAATTTACATGTCTCGATACAAGTGCCGCACTTAATGCACTTCTCTTTATCAATAACATGGGGCTGCTTCACAGCACCGGAGATACAGTTCACAGGGCACTTTCTTGCACAGGCAGTGCATCCCTTACATTTAACAGGATCAATCTCAAAGGAAAGGAGATGTTTGCACACACCGGCAGGGCAGCGTTTCTCCTTAATATGAGCCTCGTACTCATCACGGAAGAAACGGAGAGTCGAGAGTACGGGGTTCGGCGCAGTCTGCCCAAGGCCGCAGAGAGAATTGGCCTTGACATAATAGCACAGCTCTTCAAGGTTGTCCAAATCCTCCATGGTGGCCTTTCCATCAGTAATCTTTTCCAAGATTTCCAGCATGCGTCTTGTGCCTATACGGCAAGGTGTACATTTTCCGCATGACTCGTCCACTGTAAATGAAAGGAAGAACTTTGCGATGTCTACCATGCAGTTATCTTCATCCATTACGATAAGTCCGCCGGAGCCCATCATCGAACCGATGGCCAGCAGATTGTCATAGTCCATTGGGATATCAAAGTACTCTGCTGGAATGCATCCTCCGGAAGGTCCGCCGGTCTGGGCAGCTTTAAACTTCTTTCCGCCTGGTATACCGCCACCAACTTCCTCAACAATCTGGCGGAGCGTGGTTCCCATTGGGACCTCCACAAGTCCTGTATGCTTTATCTTACCACCCAGAGCAAACACTTTTGTTCCCTTGGACTTTTCTGTGCCCATAGAAGCAAACCAGTCTGCACCCTTAAGAATTATCTGGGGGATATTTGCGTAAGTCTCAACATTGTTGAGTATAGACGGCTTTTGGAAAAGCCCTTTCTCTGCTGGGAATGGCGGACGGGGACGTGGCTCGCCGCGTTTGCCCTCAATAGATGTCATAAGAGCGGTCTCCTCGCCGCATACAAACGCTCCGGCGCCAAGGCGCAGGTCAATGTCGAACTTAAAGCCCGTACCCAAAATGTTATCGCCCAAAAGGCCATAATCTCTCGCCTGCTGAATTGCTATCTGCAGACGCTTAACAGCAATTGGATACTCCGCACGTACATATATATATCCCTGGGATGCCCCGATTGTATATCCGGCTATAGCCATGGCCTCAAGGACTGCATGCGGGTCGCCTTCCAGAACAGAACGATCCATGAATGCACCGGGGTCTCCCTCGTCAGCATTACAGCATACATACTTCTGATCGTCATCATACGCTCTGGCAAACTTCCACTTCTGGCCTGTTGGGAATCCGGCGCCGCCTCGTCCACGGAGCCCTGAGGCGAGAAGCGTCTGAATTACGTCATCCGGCGTCATTTCAGTAAGGACCTTCTGAAGCGCGGCATAGCCATCCATAGCAATATATTCATCTATATCCTCTGGGTTTATTACGCCGCAGTTACGCAGTGCAACACGATGCTGAATTTTATAGAAACTTGTCTCTGCAAGGGATGTAACAACCTGATCGGCCTGCTCGTCGGTATGTACAAGGCGCTGTACTATCCTTCCCTTGAGAAGATGCTCCTCAACTATTTCAGGGATATCATCTACTGTTACTCGGCTATAGAAGACTCCCTCCGGATATATTATCATTATTGGGCCAAGGGCGCACAGTCCAAAGCAGCCAGTCTGCACTATTTTTATCTCGTCCTGGAGCCCCTTCTTCTCAAGCTCCTGGGCAAGGGTCTCCTGCAGCTGTTTGCTGCCGGAGGCAGTACAGCCGGTGCCTCCGCATATCATAACATGTGAACGAATCATTTTATCCCTCCGTTATACCGCCTGGTTGGCGCCTATGGTATATTCTTCAACGACCTTTCCGCCTATAAGATGTTCAGCTACAACGCGCTTTGCCTTGTCTGAAGTCATCTTCACGTACGTAACCTTATTGTCACCTTCAAATACCTCAACAACTGGCTCGTACTGGCAGATGCCGATGCATCCTGTCTGGGTTACCGAAACCTTATCTGTAAGGTTTTCCTTATTAACCTCTTCGACAAGAGTATTGAGCACAGGTCTCGCTCCTGCGGCAATACCACAGGTTGCCATACCAACGACAACGCGGATTGTTCCCTCGCTCTCGCGGAGTGCCATTTTTGATTTCATCTGTTCTCTTATCTTGGCAAGTTCCTCGATTGATTTCATGCGTATCCCTCTCTCTTACTTATGGATTATTATTTGAATTATATTGTTCACTTAAATATTCCTGAATCCAATGGAGGATTTCAAAACTATTTATAGGAATATCACCTATCTGCTCTCTTATTTCCTTAGTATACAGTCTTACCTGCTTTCCGTCAACTTCATGGGTAAATTCAAAGTCTATATCAGGATACCCCTGAATAAGCGTCAGCACAGTTGAAGCGATATCCCCAAGCGGAGTATAGTCTATATGGTCTTTATGAAACTCTCCGTGTACATCCGTACCATGCGCGGGATCAGGTTCCTGTACAGAGGTAATTGTAACATCGCCACCGGTCTGCTGTGCGGCAAGCACATAGAACGGAACACCTAATCCCACTTTTCTGGTAGTCCTTGTTGTAAAAAAAGGATCTCGTAGTTTCTCCACAGTATCCTTTGCCATTCCACATCCATTATCGGCAATATCTACTGTAAGGAGAGTATCTGTTTCAACTATATGTATACCTATCAATGTCGCTCCCGCTTTGACGGAGTTCATAGCTATATCAAGTATATTTAAAGATAATTCTTTCATTATCTGCCCCCGTTAAGACACCTAAACACCGCATCCGCCACATTTCCACAGTCATCGACCTCTAAATAGAAGGACGCGTCTGGAATTGCCTCCAGGGAATGCGCGTCAGAGCCAAAAAGCGGTACCATATTCTTGAGAAGCGGATATTTCTCCATATACGGTTTAATATTTTCAGCCCTGCTGAATTCTGCAAACTTAAAGGCCGGCTCCGAAGGGAAATCACCTAAAACAGCAATAATTCCATTACTTATTCTATCCACATGGGCAGGATAGCATATCGCTCCGCAGCTCTCAGCTAATGCAAACGCTTCCTCTATTGACAACGTGGTAGCATTTGGCAGCAAGTCTTCCTCAACGCCAATCACATTATCTTCTGCGTCCATTATAAGCTGATTCCCAAATATATCCGGTCTGTTCTTTATACGTACGCGTTTAGTCTCAATCTTTTCTCCAAAATTCAGAGCATCCTCCAGTGAACGCAGAAGACATACAAGATGTATATCCTCAGCAGTTGTAAGTTCCATCCCCGCTAAAGGCGCAATGCCATAATTAACACACGCTTCAAAAAAAGCTGGGCAGTTTTTAACTGAGTTATGATCTGTGAGAGCAGCTACATCCACGCCGGCTATTTTCAGCATGCCCGCCGCCATAGCAGGCGTCATTGCATCATCCCCGCACGGAGACAGACATGAATGCAGATGCAGATCGCAGTAAACGCGTCTCATATAAGCCTCGAAACTTGTACGCACATCTCATACGTAGGCAACTCAGTAGCTAATAGGTTAATCTCTTTTTCTTTAGCCAAAGCCGCTACGTCGTCAGGGATATCGCTTCCCTCGGTAACAATTACACAGGCCATATCTATAAGCTCTGCAACGGCAATAATATTGCGGTTTGTCATTATTGTCATCCATGCACATCCCTGCTGGGCATTGCCCATAACCCAGCTGAGAAGGTCTCCAGCGTATCCGCATTCTATTACTGTGTCCGGCGATGGCATTGAGATAACCTGTAATCCCACCGCTTTTGCAAGTTCACTTACTGTCATTATGTTCCCCCCTGAGCAGCTGCTGTATCTTATCGCGCATCTTAACTATGCACTCCTCCTCTGTAGCCTCGCCTCTGACGATGTCTTCAGCAAATGCCATACATGTAGGTGCACCGCAAGAGCCGCAGTCCAGTTGAGGGAGACTGTCAGCTATTTCCTGTATAGCTGCGCGCTTTCTAAACGCCTCGTTCATATCACCTGCAAGGCTGTCGTCGGGCTCATATTCTATTGACCCTTCGCTGAAAAATGAATCCGGAACCATATCGTCATCTTTGCTGTTAAAAAAGTCCCAATTCTGAGATACCGGCAGATACCTCCTTATCGATTGGAGTCTTGCTTTTGCTATAAACGGATTTGCCACGTTCATAACCCCGCCGACGCATCCGCCTGTGCAGGCATCCAGCTCTACAAACTCAAGATTCGGTAACGTGCCATTATCTATGTTGTCCAGCACTTTAATAACATTTTCAATACCATCAGCAGCCAGATATCTGTCATTAAAAAGCGCGCTGGCTTCTCCACCGCTTGCAGCCCAGCTGACTCCAATCATACCAGTTTTTGAAACCGGTATTGGCACCTGTTTCCGTTCCATCTTATTTACAATCGCAAAGTAAATGTCACTTGCGGACACAATGCAGTCCACATTGCCACGTCCCGCTTCTTTTTCGCTTTTAAGATAACTCACCTTTGCAGGACACGGAGAAATAAAGCACACGCCTATATCTTCGCTTTTAAGTTCCGGATGAGCCTTCATGGCGCCTTCCCTTGCCAGTTGCGCGGCAACGTCAACCGGAGGTTTTAGCGGCATTACATTGTCAATAAGAAAAGGATACCTAAGAGCGATAAGTCTGCTTACAACAGGACAGGCAGAACTTATAACCGGCTTAGCTAATCCTGGCATCTTAAGATACCTGCGCGTGTACCCTGAGACAATTTCCGCCGCTCTGGCAACTTCAAACACCTCGTCAAAGCCATAATCCAGAAGCCCCTGAAGCAGGTAGTCTATATCATCAAGATTGTCAAACTGGCCATAAAGGCTTGGCGCTGGCAGCGCTATCTTATATTTAAATTCCTGTAGCCTCTCTATCTTGTCGCTTACGGCCTTTTTAGCTTTGTATGGACATATGCGAATACACTCTCCACAGTCAATACACCTGTTAGAGTTTATCTGTGCATGGCCGTCCCGAATGCGTATCGCCTCCGTTGGACACCTTTTGAGGCAGTTAGTGCAGCCCTTACATTTTTCAATATCAAGCAGCACAGAGTGGTTATAATTCCCCATATCACCTCACGGGCCTGACTTTATTTTACATCGAACCTCATAAAAACTCTGGTCCCCTTTTGGACGTGAGATTCAATCACCATCTCATCAGTATATTTTTTCATATTAGGGAGCCCCATGCCTGCTCCAAAACCTATAGAGCGGATTGTATCCGGCGCGGTAGAGTATCCCTCCTGCATCGCCAGATCAATATCCGGTATTCCAGGACCATGATCCGTAAGAATGATCTCTATACTGTCTGGGCTCACAAGCACTTCAGCTACACCGCCTCCGGCGTGTATCACCATATTAATCTCTCCCTCATACATGGCGATAGAAACGCGCCTTATCGTCTGCGGGTCAAATCCCAATGAGCGGAGCTCCTTTTTTATTTGCATGGACGCCTCACCAGCTGAGGCAAAGTTTTCTCCATTTATATCATATGTAAATTTTAGAGGCTCAGGCATTTGCCACACCGTCCCTATTAAGCCCTGCTTCATAAAGTTTCCCGCAGGCCTCGAACATCCTGAGAGGAGTGGTCAGCACAGCTATACCGTTATTGTCCGCCAGGGAAACCATATCCTGCGTCGGCCGCTTATTACGTACAAAGACAACACACTTCATATCCATCATTGCTGCTGTACGTATGACCTGTTCATTTACAAGGCCAGTCAATAATACAGCCTGGTCCTTCACATATGCCAGCACGTCACTCATCATGTCGCTGCCGCAGGCGGAGCATACATCAGTATCCATCATATCTTCTCCGCAGACGACTTTGGCCTCAAGTAGCTGTTTGACAAGCTCGATCTTCATAAAGCGGCCCCTTAATTGTATTTATCAAGTATTCCTTTGACCATGTCCGGCGTAAGGCGCCCGTAGACATCATCATTTATCATCATTACTGGGGCTAATCCACAGGCACCAACACAGCGGCAGGACTCCAACGAAAAACGCCCGTCAGCTGTACAACCGCCCTCTTCTATTCCCAATATTTCGGCAATTTTATCATGTATGGCCTGAGAACCTTTTACATAGCAGGCAGTGCCAAGACATACTGATATTTTATACTTACCTTTTGGATTGAGGGCAAACTGAGTATAAAATGTGGATACGCCATAGACTTCCTCCAAAGGGATATTAAGCCCCTCTGCTATCATCGTCTGGACTTCTATCGGAAGATACCCGTATATTTCCTGAGCCTTCTGAAGAACTGGCATAAGAGCGCCTGGAACGTCCTTCTCAGCAGCTATGACCTCCTTGAGTTTGGCCTCCTGCTCGGCTGTCCCTGTAAACGGGATACTTGTTTTGACTTTAGCCACTAAAACTCCTCCTTCGTGTGAGACATCCAAAACCTCTAAACTGAATGTCGAAATTGGGCATTCGCTCAAAGTATTATAACATACACTTACAAAATTTAAAAGGTCTACTTGATAATTATTTCACAATTTTATTGACCAGTTCTTACATTTTCTGTTATGCAGTCAAAATTAGCCTATTCTGTCGCTATATAGTTAGCGCAGGGCATTGACATACCAGAGAAATAAACTATAAACTCAGTATATACGAAAGGGGCGGTTAAAATGAGCATCGTCTACATTTCCGGTCATGCGTATCCGGAATTACACTCATATCTAAAAAGCGCCGGTCACAAAGTCGTAACTGTTCCAGAAAACTCTTACCTTGAAACCGCTATAAACTCACATCCCGATCTTGTTATGTGTAAAATGGGGTCTCTGCCAAATTCGCCCGTTATATTTTCTAACTCCGCTCCACGCGGCGGATACCCTGACAACGCAGCCTTCTGCGCCGTTGCCACAGGCAAATACCTTATCCATCGGCTTGATATAACGTCGCATCTGATACTTTCCAAAGCTAAAGAAATGGGCTTTAAGCTAATTGACGTAAGACAGGGGTATGCAAAATGTTCATGTGTGGCTGTAGACGACAACTCTATTATCACAGCAGACCGAGGCATAGCGACCGTTCTCTCTAAGTATGACGATATTCACGTCCTATTGATAACTCCAGGGTATGTAGAGCTGCCCGGATACAAATACGGATTTATGGGCGGAGCCTCCGGCCGTGTCTACGATGAAATCATTTTTAACGGCAGCCTGGAATCTCATCCGGATGGAGAAGCAATAAGGAAGTTCATCATCTCCCGCAAACTGAAAGTCAGAGATTTTCCAGGTCTGCCTCTTCGGGATATAGGCTCCATAATTCAAGCCGCGTGACATCAGTTTGCTGTTATACTGTCCCAGCAGATAATACTCATCAAAATTAATATGTACCTCATATAATAGCTCAGTTTTCCCTATTTGGTCATAACTCTCCATACACTGAAGAACAATTGAAGAACAATTGAGAGGCGCGATTAGTTGTTCCGCGCCTCTCATTGACAAATTCAACCTATCACAGTGAGAAATCTTACATCGTTACTTTTTCCATTTCTCCGCCAGGCTGTCAATTAGCCCGGCAAATTTCAGCAGGTCCTTGTTTGCCATGCCCTCGCTGTCTTTAGCCACTCTTGAAAGTTTCTCAACTGCATCCATAAGTCTTGAATATGCGCTGTTAGCCTTTGACTTGCCAGAACTTTGTTGTTTCCTTTTAACTGGTACGCCCTGGGTGATCTCTATGAATTCACCAGAGACCAGGTCGAAACTTGTACCGGAGAATGGCGCAAAAGCCCTATATCCGTGTTCTTCCTGCAGGCACCGCACAAACTCAGTGCAGGAGCTGTCATCGCCATGATTCACAAAAACCATCTGCGGCTTTTCGGTAAATTCAGAAATCCAATTTAGCAGTCCCTGTTTATCCGCATGGCCGCTGACTCCGGGGAGCAAACCTATCTGAGCGTTAACTGCAACCTCGTCTCCAAACAGCTTGACAGATTTTGCGCCGTCATATATGGCGCGTCCCGTGGTGCCTTCAGCCTGATATCCTACAAATAGGATAAGGCACTCTGGTCTCCATAGATTATACTTAAGGTGATGGCGTATTCTTCCCGCATCACACATACCGCTGGCCGAAATAATAACTTTCGGCTCCATATCAAAGTTGAGAGCTTTTGATTCTTCAGTAGTCGTATTTAAATTCAGTCCATCAAACACCAGAGGATTTATACCTCTGGACATAACTTCTCTTGTCTCTTCGTCCAGATATGACATGTCGCATTGCATAAACACACTGGTAGCTTCGTTTGCCAGCGGACTATCCACATATACAGGAAAGCTACCGTGACCTTTGACAAGATTCTGATTTTTAATCTCCCGTATAAAATACAGTATCTCCTGCGTGCGTCCAACGGCAAAAGACGGAATTATCACGTTGCCTCCCCTGTCGAGAGTGGTCTGTATATAATTAGCAAGAGTATTTAAATACTCATGTCTCTCTCCATGAAGCCTGGAGCCATAGGTCGATTCAATCATAAGATAATCTGCTTTTTCCACAGGCTTCGGATCGTTTATTATTGGCTGATTTGTATTTCCGATATCACCTGAAAAGACTATCTTCTTTTCGACTCCATTCTCATGCAGCCATACCTCTATACATGCGCTGCCTAAAAGATGTCCTATATCTGTAAAACGGATGGCCATATTCTCGTTTACCTGAACCGGCTGTGCATAGCGGCAAGGGCGCATAAGATCCAAAACGCCCTCTGCATCATTAAGATCATACAGGGGTTCTACATCCCGCTCTCCCGCTCTTCTCGCTTTTCTCGTCTTATATTCTGCCTCAGACATTTGGATATGCGCGCAGTCGCGGAGCATTATTTCGCAAAGACTACAAGTGGCATCAGTGGCATAAACAGTGCCTCGGAATCCGTTCTTATATAGAAGCGGCAGATGCCCTGAATGGTCAACATGTGCGTGTGTCAACAGCACACACTCTATTTCGTTGGCCGCGACTGGCAGTCCCACGTTCTCGTAGGCGTCAATTCCCTGGGTCATACCGCAGTCTATAAGTACATTATGTCCTCCAACCTGCAGCAGCGTGCAGCTGCCTGTTACCTCATGGGTAGCGCCGATAAATGTAAGTTTCATCTGCCTTCCTCCTTTGCACAATCATCATCATTTAAGTAATTAATCTAATATAAATTATAGTTTTGTTCAATTTAAATGTCAACGGCTTGAAGAGTCCCCGCAGATTTTGCTAAATTGCAAGTATTTAACGCTATTCATCCTCAAATTTAATTATGTAAATTATACAGTAAAATTTTGTCGAAACATTTATCTTTACCGGCAGCGGTGCTTTCTCTCAAACTGTACAGGGTATACTCTTAGAACAGTCAATTTGATTAAAAAACAGATAACTTCGGGTTGAAATGAGATTTTTTCCCGGTTATAATCATCACAACAGTTCTCTTCCAAGGGAGGCCTTCATGAAAAGCAAGAAAAACGCAATTACTCCTGAGCGTCGTGAGAAGCGCGACAGACGTGTTTTTTTCTTTATTTTAGGGTCGTTTGCCATAACGCTTATCCTGCTCGTGCTAAGGATGCTTACACTTAATGATAATGGGGTTCCGTCTACCGGACGCGACTTGGCCGATTATGTCGTTATGTCCCTTCAGTGTCTGCTGGGCATTATTTTAATGATCTTGCCCTCATTTGTCGCTAAAAAACTCACATTCCATATTCCATCTTCTCTATATGCTGTATATGTTATATTTCTCTATTTCGCAATATATTTAGGTGAAGTATGGCACTTTTTCTACCGTTTCAAATACTGGGACGTAATGCTTCACAGCTTTTCCGCAATATCTCTCGGGGCCCTTGGCTTCTCCGTGGTGGCCTTTCTCAATCGGGACGAACACGTACGGCTCTCCCTGTCTCCACTGTTTGTGGCTATATTCTCTTTCTGCTTTGCTTTGGCTTTAGGGTCGCTTTGGGAGATATGCGAGTTTACTATCGACGGCTTGCTCGGAGTAAACATGCAGAAATTTGCATTGGAGGACGGCAGTGAGCTTATTGGCAGATCCGCTCTCAGCGACACCATGTGGGATCTCGTAGTCGACTCGACAGGCGCGCTTATATCATCTGTTGTCGGTTATCTCACTATCATAAAGGAAAGGCGGAAAAAGTCTGAGTTGCCTTCCTCCTGTCATTCAAAATAATTTATTGCGTGGTATTTTTATGGAAAACAGCTCACTTTTCAAAAACAGAATGGAGGATCTGGCCAAGCGTTCGTTTTCACGTGGATGCTGGGAATTCTCCGAGTTTCTCACATTATATGAGCAGGATATTCTCCTAAGTATACCTTTAGATGTGCCCATGTCCTTACACGGCGGCTTCCCTACTGCTGAGCGAAAGATAGCTGCTTTTGGCAGTGAGGACTTCTGTGGCTGGGCGGAAGAAGTGCCGATAGTCTGCATAAAAGTTGCACCTCTTATGCAAAAGTTTGCCGATCCGCTCACACATCGTGATTTTCTCGGTTCCATTCTCTCCTTGGGAATACGTCGCGAGTTGTTAGGCGACATAGTTATTTACGAAAATATCGGATACGTCTTCTGTTTGGCTTCAATTTCTGGATATATCGCTGAGCAGCTTAATCGCGTCCGCCATACTTCCGTCCGCTGTTCTCTCTGCAGCGCACCGGAAATAGTCACAGCTCTCCCTGATATCACTGAAATCGTCGTATCTTCAGAGAGGTTGGATGCCATCATTTCCGCAGTATACAGGCTTTCACGGTCTCAGGCTCAGGCAATGATTTCTAACGAGAAGGTGTTCCTCTCCGGCAGACTTGCCCGATCCTCTTCTGTTCTGCTGGATGACGGCACTATCGTCTCGGTAAGAGGGCTCGGCCGATTTATATACAGAGGCATAAGCCGTGAAACAAAAAAAGGTCGGTTGCGCGTCAGAGCACAGATATACAAATAAACAGCAAAAGACAAATAAAACTGTTGACTTTGCAGGTTTCTGATGATAAACTATTTAAGCCGCTTTGAGCGGGCTCCAAAGTGATTTTATCCGCCTGCAAGAGCGAGTCTCTACATTTAAGAGGTGAAAACAATGACAGCAATAATCGAGGCTTGCGGAAAACAATACCGCGTCAGCGAGGGAGACGTTCTTTACCTCGACAAGCTGCCCCAGGAGGACGGTTCTACTGTTACTTTTGACAAGGTCCTGGCAGTTATAGGCGATGACGGATCCGTTAACATAGGAAAGCCCTCTGTAGCCGGAGCTTCCGTATCTGGAACTATCATCAAAAGCGGTAAGTCAAAGAAGATAATTGTTTATAAAATGCACGCCAAGAAGAATTACCGCCGTAAGCAGGGACACAGGCAGCCCTATACAAAGGTTCAGATAGAGTCCATCTCTGCTTGACCTTTTGAGCTTTAAAAGACTCTGGATTTTGGAGGTGTAAACCAAATGGCACATAAAAAAGGAATGGGTTCTACCAAGAACGGCCGCGATTCCGAGTCTAAGCGTCTCGGTGTCAAGAGGGCCGATGGTCAGTATGTTCTGGCAGGCAATATACTTGTCCGTCAGCGTGGCACAAAGATTCATCCTGGCGTAAATGTTGGCAAGGGCAAGGACGACACTCTCTTCGCTCTGGTCAGCGGCAAGGTTCGCTTTGAACATATCGACAGGAACAGGAAGCGCGTCTCTGTTTATGAGGAGATTGCTCAGTAAGTAAATGTCTATAATTTACGGGGTGCATAATGGTTATCCATTCTGCGCCCCGTACTTTTCTGGGATAATCCGGCTACTTTACTTTTCCCCCATGCGTATGGTATACTTGTTTAACTATTTTTCTGCAAATAACTGCTGTATTTTCACAGCAGGATCCATATAACGGAGGATAACATGAAAATAAAGATAACTGCCGATAGTACATGCGATTTATCGAAAGAGCTTATAGACAGATACGATATTGGCATTTTCCCGCTGTGCGTTGTTCTTGACTCAAAACCGCTGAGAGACGGCATCGACGTTACCCCAAGCGACATATTTGAGCATGTCCGCGCTGGAGGCGGCATAGGAAGCACAACTGCCGTTAACGTGGCCGATTACTCAGAGCGTTTTTCTCAATACTTAACAGAATATGACGCTGTAATTCATTTTACTATAAGCAGCGATATGTCGGCGTGCTATCAAAACGCCCTCATTGCTGCTGAAGATCTGGACAATGTCTACATAGTGGATTCAAGAAATCTGTCTACCGGCATTGGGCAGTTGGTTCTGGATGCTTCAATTTTAGCTACGGCTGGTGTCCCCGCCTCTGACATAAAAGCCCAGCTGGATGAGAAGAAAAACCGTCTCGACGTTAGTTTTGTGTTAGATACGCTCGATTATCTCCGGCGCGGCGGTCGCTGCAGCGCCGTTGCCGCTTTAGGGGCCAACCTCTTATCCCTAAAGCCTTGTATCGAAGTTAAAAACGGTAATATGGGCGTGGGCAAAAAGTACCGGGGATCTATTGAAAAATCTCTTATCAAGTATGTTGAGGACAGGCTTCGCGATAAGGACGATGTAGACTATAGCAGAATATTCATCACGTATTCCGACGGTTTTGACATGGAATTCATTGACAAGATAGAGGCATTAGTGAGAGATTGCGGGCCATTTAAAGAAGTCCTTAAAACCATGGCCGGTTGTACTATCTCAAACCACTGTGGCCCAAAATGTCTTGGTGTACTTTTCTATCACAAAGGATAATAATAACATTTTATAAAGGGGATAAAGTTATGTACTCTGATCTTATTGACTCAATCGGTTTTGTAAAAAATTCTGATCCTGACATCGCGGAGGCAATGGGTCTTGAGCTCCAACGCCAAATGCGTAATATTGAGCTTATAGCCTCAGAAAATTATGTATCTCCAGCTGTTATGGCAGCTATGGGAAGCGTGCTCACCAACAAGTACGCCGAAGGTTATCCCGGCAAACGCTATTACGGCGGCTGCGAATATGTCGATCAGGTTGAAACCATAGCTATCGAGAGGGCAAAGAAACTTTTTGGTGCTGAATATGCCAACGTACAGCCTCATTCCGGCGCTCAAGCTAATACCGCAGTGTATTTTGCTCTTCTTACTCCAGGCGATAAAGTCCTTGGAATGAGCCTTGCCGAAGGCGGACATTTGACTCACGGCTCGCCGGTTAACCTGTCCGGTAAATATTATAACTTTGTCCCTTACGGCGTATCTCCGGATACTGGACGCATAGATTACGATGCACTGTACGATCTCGCCATGAGAGAGCAGCCGAAGCTCATTGTCGCAGGCGCTTCAGCATATCCCAGAGCTATTGATTTCGCAAAGCTCCGTGAGATAAGCGACAAATGCGGCGCACGCCTTATGGTTGATATGGCTCATATTGCAGGACTTGTCGCCACAGGAGAACATCAGAATCCTATCCCCTATGCTGATGTAGTAACCACAACCACCCACAAAACCCTGCGCGGTCCAAGAGGCGGTATGATACTTTCGCGGGATCCGGAGCTTGGGAAACTCTTCAATAAAGCTGTATTTCCAGGCACTCAAGGCGGTCCGCTTATGCATGTTATAGCGGCCAAGGCCGTGTGCTTTGGCGAAGCTCTTAAGCCTGAATTTGCCGAGTATCAGAAGCAGATTGTACGCAACGCCTCTGTTCTCGCCAAAGAGCTTATGTCCAGAGGCATTAACCTTGTATCCGGCGGTACCGACAACCATTTGATGCTTGCCGATCTCCGCGGTACCGGTGTGACAGGCAAGGAACTGGAAAAACGTCTTGACTCTGTTTATATCACTGTAAATAAAAACGCCATACCAAACGATCCTGAAAAACCTTTTGTCACTTCAGGTATACGCATAGGCACTCCAGCCGTAACTACGCGTGGTTTTGGCGAAGAGGAAATGGTTGTAATCGCTGACTGCATAGCTAACACTGTCAAGGATTATGAGGGAACTGCTGAAGAAACCAGGCAGAGAGTTAATGACCTATGCTCCCGTTTTCCACTTTATAAGTAACTGTTAAATCAAATTATCCTTTACAATAAATTATAGTCAGGACCACCCGTAAAACGGGTGGCCTGCTCTGCCCCTATAAGGGGCTAATATTGGCCGCGCCTCAAGGCGCGGTGAAACGGTCTGCCGACCGCATACTCTTACAAGCGGCCCCACCAAGTGGGGCTGCTTTTATTGTGAACAGGAAAACCATGGGCATAGCCCATGGTTTTCCTGTTCACAATAAAAATGGGGCGTGGATAGCAACTTAGCTATCCACGCCCCAAAAACAGGCGGTGGGATGTATTTTTTTCGATCCCCCCAGGTGGAGGTCAGATCAAAAGGGATAGATGTACCTCAATCATGACCTCCTTTGTGATGCCGCTTTTGTCTTGGTATGACTATCTGCTATGGGACATTTTGTCCCATAGGCAGAAGCGGTTGGAACAGACAAACACTTATTTGGCATCAATGCAGTAGCTGCAAAACCGCATGAGCATAGTTGCGGCCTGCGCTCTGGTGGCGTTGCCTTGAGGTACCAAAGTGGAGTCCGTTACGCCGTTGATGACGCCGCTGCCGCAGGCCCACTGCATGGCGGGAATGGCCCACTCGCTCACATCCAGCGCATCAGCGTAGCTGAGGATGTTGGTGTCCTCACCCACGGACACATCATAGCCCTTGGCCTGAGCGTAGCGGTAGAGGATCGCCGCCAGCTGCTCGCGGGTAATATTATCCTCCGGCCCGAACAGGCCGTTGCCGTAGCCGTCCACG
>CALWYO010000089.1 GCA_944385785.1 uncultured Oscillospiraceae bacterium
GGATCTGGGAGGCAGAGGGGCTACGCCCCTCGCGGCCGACCCCGTAGCGTTAAGAAAATGTGCCGGTGGCACATTTTTAGCTGCGGCCCTGGCGGCTTTATCCGCCAGGGGGGAACTTATTAAGACGCAGTAGGCGGAATCTCCCCGCCGCTTTTTAAAGCGGCAACCCACCAAACCCCATTGACTTTGCAACGCAAAAAATGTTAAATATAAGTAATACAATACTCCGGAGGTGTTGAAAATGAGCGGGTGGATAATACTGGGGTGCAATGTGGGAGCTGTGGCCGTGGGAGCCCTGCTGGGATGTCTTTTTAAAAAGCGCGTCTCCCAGGGGATGCAGGAGAAGTTCATGGACTTTTTCGCCGTGATATCCCTGGGCCTTGGCATAAGAATGCTGGACAAGACTGCAAATTTTACGGCGGTGGTCTTTGCCTTCCTGCTGGGAGGACTTGTTGGGCATTGGCTGAGGATTGACAGCAGAGTAAAGTCTCTGGCAGGACTTGTAAATAAAAGCGAGGATAACAGCGGCGCCGCAGGGACGCTTCTTGTGGCGTTTACGCTGTTTTGCACCAGCACATCCGGCATACAGGGCGCTTTGGAACTGGGATTTTCCGGAGAGACCTCGCTTTTGACTACAAAGGCCATTATGGATTTCCTTACTGCTTTGTTTTTCGCAGCCGGCGCGGGATGGACGATTGCCCTGGTGGCCATACCCCAGGGGATAATCCTGGCGGGGTTATATCTGCTTTCCGGACTCATATCGCCTCATGTGACAGAGGAGATGTTGGGGAATTTCTCCGGCTGCGGCGGCCTTATGCAGTTTTTAAATTCCCTGCGTATGACAAAGCTGAAGGACCCGCCTGTACTTGATCTGTCGCCGTGTCTTATACTTGTTTTTCCCATTACCTGGCTGTTTTCCGCCATCTGATAAATCTATACGTAGTTAAAGGCCCTGGGGGATTATCCCAGGGCCTTTTTGCGCCTATTTTGCCGTGTCCATGGTTTTTCTGAAGACAAAGAATCTGTCAAATAGATACTCTGTGACAAAATTTACAACCATGGTACATATAAGCACCAGGTATTCGTTCCAGCCCCAGCCAGGGCCTGTGAGCAGGGCAGTCCACCAGGTGGACAAGGGCGTAAACACGATATAGTATCCTGCAACTTTCACCATTGCGGCAGGTATGTTGCCTGCGGAATGAAAAGTAAATTTCCTGTTCAGGGTGAAGTTCCACAGAACGGAGAGCGCCAGGGCTATGAGATATGACAGCCAGTGAGTTACATGCAGCAGCTCTTCCATGATGGTAAAACTTATTATCTGTATAGCTCCGGCGCTGATGGAGAAACAGAGAAACTTAAACGAGCGTATAAATTCGGCGTTGCTCTTATCCAACTACGATCAGCCTTTCTCTATAATTTCATAAAGTATATTCCAATGGGCCAAAACTTGCAATACCTATACATAATGCCTGAAAATGAATATTATTTTGCGTCAAACGGTGACGAAGTGGAGAAGTAACTTCAATTATCGAAAAATGATAGTAAATTTTTTACCTTAGTGCATAGCAATAGTCAGAATAATGAATATTGCCTGGGGAGAGAAATGGGTGTATTATATAAAATATACAAAGTAAAAGACTGCCATTCCGGCGGACATTTTCCACTGCGGGTCATACCGGGATAGCAGCTTTGAATAGCGGTCCAATTAAATAAAATGGAAAAGGAGTCAGTTTATGAAAGCGAACATCGATGTTTTCACCTTGCCTATCGAGAAGCAGTTTATGAGGCGCCTTATCAAGCCGGATACCTGGATACTCAACGGCTTTGTTGAAGACTGCGCTGCGCCCCATCCCCATGTGGTTATAGGCAGTGAAAAGGCTGCGGTTATCGACACCACCGATCTTTTCTACAATGTCAGGGAGTATGTAGAGAAGATAGTCACAGATAAGCCCCTTATAACCATATCTACCCACTCCCATGGCGACCATACCAAAAATAACTACCAGTTTGAGGACTGCGACCAGTATATGAGCCAGCGTTGCTGGGAGGAGATACAGGAGAACAGGGTTACTATGCCTGACAGGAACCCCGGTACATATACGCCAAAAATTATCGGCGACGGAGATATAATCGACCTTGGCGACAGGCAGCTTGAGTGCATCAAGTTCTGCGGCTGCCACAGCCTCTCCTCCATGGTGTATCTGGACTCCAAGTACGGCTGCCTCTTCTCAGGCGACGAGCTTGAGGGCGGCCAGGTGCTCATTGGTACAAGCCCGCTGGAGAGAAACTGCGTAGAGCTGTACAGGGATAACCTTGTAGAGCTGAAAAAGAGAGTAGACGGCCGCGCCACCTGCATCTGCCCGCCGCATAACGGCAGCCCGATAGACATAGTCATGCTGGACTACATTATAGAGAACTGCGAGCGCATACTCTCCGGTGTTGAGGGAATAGATGACGTCGGCTCCATGAGCTTCCTCTTAAATCCACAGAGCTATCACAATCCTCCTTTTACTGTTGACGACGGAGAGCTTGCCAACCATGATGCCCGTGCTGAGAGGTTTAAGGGCTGCAAGCGCAGCGAATGGATGGGCACATCCATCGTCTATAACCCGGCACGTATACATTACAGTGATTTGGACTGATTATAGTTGTAAAGGAGATAAAAAATGAACTTTCGTACATTGCCTGTAAATAAGCAGTTTATGAGAATACCCGTAAAGCCCGACACCTGGCTTTTAAACGGCATATCCCTTGATAACGCGGCTCCCCATCCCCATGTTATAATCGGCGACGAGTATGCCCTTATAATGGACACCACAGACCTTGACCTGGAGCTGAGGAAATATGTGGAGGAGTATGTAACCGATAAGCCCCTGATGGTGGCCTCCACCCACTCCCACGGCGACCACACCAAGAACAACTACATGTTCGAGGACTGCCCCATATACATGACCGCCGCCAGCTGGCAGGAGATACAGGAGAACCGGGTGAAAGTGCCTGAGCGCACCCCTGGTACATATACCCCGAAAATCATCGGCGACGGCGACATAATCGACCTGGGCGGCAGACAGCTGGAGTGCATCGACTTCTGCGGCTGCCACAGCCCCACAAGCATAGTGTATCTTGATACAAAGTACGGCTGCCTCTTCACAGGCGACG
>CALWYO010000090.1 GCA_944385785.1 uncultured Oscillospiraceae bacterium
GAAAATGCGGCTCCAAACTCTTCAATAGGTTTGCGTCCTCGATATATGATGCGGGCAATTATGACCGTCAAAGCGGCGCATATCACAGCCAGCAAAAAAGACAGAGCCAGTCCACGCGTTGTCTCTGGGGTCCTTTCAATAATATAAGAACGTATTATAGCGCATGGCAAAATAATATAAAGCAGCAGTTTCCCCAGCTCTTTTGTGCCGTTATTTGTGATAAACTTCTTCTTAAACAGGATAAATCCCACTGAGGCATAGATCATCATCATAGCCAAACGCAACATAATCGTCTCTGCCAATTGCATCATCCTCCTGACCATTGCCCATGTGCAGGAACTGTCAATTTCGGGCAAACTCGCTTGATTATAATGCACAGTCATGTTAATGTCAATTTGCATAATACAGCTATTTTTCGCTTTACTCTTAACAATAGTAAGTCAAATTTACTGTGCCCTAATGGCAAATCGGAGGAGCGAGGACAAAATAAAACTGTCCTCGCTCCTCCAACTGTCATGGTTTCTGATTGCTCCACCAACTATGTTTTCAGGTATCTTCATTAGCCTTGTCAGGATAAATAATACCGTGTTTTATAGGAAGCCAGTTCTCTATCGCTTTCTTTAAAGTTAAATCCCAGAAATCCCACTCGTGTCCATATCCCTGCACTTCCTCAAAAGAAACGTCAAACCCCAGGGACTTAAAATACTCATATGTCTCTATTGTGGCCGGCAATCCCGGGTCCTTTGATCCCGAGGTAATGAACATCTTTGGCATCTTTGTCCCTGCTTCCGCCTGTATTTTCGCATTATAAAAAGTATCGTCAGGTCCGTTTTCCACAAAGTCCGGTTCACCCATTGCTGGGAATATATCTGGGCTTCCGGTGTTCTTACCATTATGGAATCCCTCCCAACGGTCACGATAACGCTTTGCACTCATTGCCGCTCCGCTCATAAACAGGGCAGCTTCATACATCTCAGGATGGAGTATAGCCGCTTTTGTGGCGCCTTGCATTCCCATTGATAATCCGCCGATAAAATTATCCTCGCGCTTGTCAGATAGCGGGAAGAAGCTCCTGCACACTCTGGGCAGCTCGTCAATAAGATAGTCAAAAAAGCGCATGCCGCCTTTCTGTGGTGAGTTTGCATACCAACGGTTATAATCGGCGGGCATTACAACAGCCAGCTTGTGCTTATCAGCATATCGCACAATATTGGTAAAGTTAATAAAATCGTTTTCATCCCCGCTGCCGCCGTGCAAAAGCCATAATGTCTGATATTTCATGCCTGGCGTATAAAATACGCTGCTGCTATCCATCATATCCGCAAAGCTCATACTTGGCAAACATACAGACACATTTGCCTGCATGCCAAGCGTCTCACTTAAAAAATTCATTTTTATAACCGCCATTTTCATCACCTCAAAAATACTATAGCCGAAAGCTCCATCCCCGTCAATATTACAAGTTCTGTTTTGGTATTTCTCTCTGTCGCCGTATGTTAATAAAACTTTAAAACGTCCTAATCTCTGAACCGATTTGAATTCCCCTTGCAAGTAGTATGTCTGGTGTTAAAAATACATAGGCGCAACAGTATCCGCTTAACATAATACTCTATAGCGTCATCATTATAATGTCTTATTGCAATTTTAGTCAGCTGAGGTCACAGCAGAAAGTTACTGTGCAAATTTGGTTTACGCACTTTACAAAATATTGGAAGTCCGTCACATACAGTATGGTTAACCTGTGCCACGATGGGCAATATAATTTTGCTAATTCTCTTTATTATCTACAAGCTGATATCGGACATATCAAACTCTTTTCCCCGCTGTTTGAATTCATGATAAACACCGCTGTTAAACTTTTCAAATATCCCTCGACTTTTGCCAAACTCATCTGCTATACTATGTGCAACTATGTGAGTGCCTTCGTGATTGGCAAAAACTATTTTCCTGTTTTGTGCAATGGATAATATGAAGTATATCGGCCCCGGAAAAATCCCTTAGATATATTCCTAACAGCAGGTTGTCACTAAATTGAAGTTGGGAGAGATTCTGTGGCAGGAGTTAAGCAAAGCATCAGTCTGAATATTCAAATGCCATTTGTAAATGTTTAAACAACAATTAAGGAGGACTCTATGTCGTTTCACTTAATAGATTATCAGACTTGGGAGCGCAAAGAATTCTACGAACATTTTATTAGCAATGTTGTCTGCACCTATTCCACAACAGTTAACCTTGATATAACCCATTTAAAAGGCGTACGGCTTTATCCCACAATAATCTGGCTGCTAACCAAAGTAGTAAATCAAATGTCTGAATTTCGTACTGCGCTTACAGACGAGGGAGTCGGCATATATGATGAAATGCATCCCGCTTATACCATTTTCAATAAAGAAAACAAAAATTTTTCTGCAATCTGGACAGAGTTTCATACAGATTACAACGAATTTTTAAATGCATACGAAAAAGATACAGAAAAATTTTCATCATCTAAGCAATACGCTCCAAAGCCACACAGACCACCAAATTCTTTTGATATTTCAATGATTCCTTGGTTTACGTTCACCTCTTTTAACCTTAATGTTTTTGGCGATGGGAAATATCTTCTTCCAATTTTTACTTTAGGAAGATATTTCGATGACAGACGAAAGAAGTTGCTTCCCATATCAATTCAAGTACATCACGCCGTATGTGACGGATATCACATTGGAAGATTTGTGGAAACACTGCAAGCATTGATTAATCAGTTCCACGCTTAAATACAGGAAAGCGCCCTTAGCCACATTACCAGCAGCTAAGGGCGTTTTAATATAGGTTTCTTTCACTATTACAGGCACTTTTCAATTTCTGTTTTATGAAGAAATGTAGAATCGCTGTATTTAAAGTTATGCTATATTAGTAAATCTTACTCGAACAGTTTTGCTGTTTTCTCCATGCGACTGACCACGGCAACGCCGAAAGGGCATCTGGTTTCACAGCCTTTACAGCCGATACAGTCCTTCGCATTTGCCGAAAGCTGGTTATAATGGGCTCGCAGTGTTCCCGGAATCTCGTCCTGCATAACGGCAAGATCATAAAGCTTGTTCACCATGGCAATGTCAATGCCAACTGGACACGGGGCGCAGTGGCCGCAGTAAGTACACTGACCATAATAGGCATGGAGCGGCGCTTTTGCAAGAACGCTGGCATAGTCTTTCTCCCCATCTGTAGCTGTCTCATAGGCCACAGCCGCATCAACATGGTCAATGCTGTCATATCCTACCATAATACTGGCCACCGCGGGACGAGTCAGTGCATAGTGGATACACTGAACAGGCGTCAGAGCTACATCAAAGGGCGATGTTTGAGCGGAGAACAAACGGCCGCCGGCATAGCCCTTCATAACTGTAATTCCCACCTGATTCCGCTCGCAGATTTTATAGAGCTCCTCCCGCTCTGGGTTTATTCCCTGAAGGGACTCGTCATACTGATCGTTAAAATAATCATTTATATTTTCACTGGCGGGAAGCAGATCAAAGGCAGGGTTAACACTAAATAATATCATTTCTATGACGCCGCTCTGAGCAGCCAGCTTAGCTACCTGGGGATTATGCGTACTCATGCCTATATGGTGAATCGTTCCGTCCTTTTTTAATTGACAGACGTATTCCAGAAATTCCCCATCCATGATCCGGTGAAATTCCTGAATCTCATCTACAAAATGAATCATCCCCAAGTCGATATAATCGGTGCCTAACCGTGTCAGCAGATCTTGAAACGCCTCCTGGACCTTGTCCATCTGGCGGGTACGCACGTACTGTCCATTCTGCCAGGTAGATCCAATATGTCCCTGGATGATCCACCGTTCCCGTTTTCCTGAAATAGCTGCACCGATGTTTGAACGCACATTTGGTTCTGACATCCAGCAATCTAAAATATTTATGCCAGCTGCTTCGCAGTGATCAATAATAGCCTTTACCTCCTGGGCATTATGGCGCTCCAACCATTCAGCTCCCAGGCCAATTTCGCTGACTGATAATCCCGTTTTCCCAAGCATTCTATATCTCATATATGGTTCCTTTCATTATCCATTTGAAATTTTTACTATTCTTCGGATAATTCTCAAAAAGCTAATCGCCTTATAGCTGACATACGTTTTGGTATTATTAAGCAAAGCAAATCGACGCCAGAGTTCATTACGCTCTAATAAGTAAAGAATTTACCCATCATGCGCCCCATATAAAACGCCATAATATTATTTTTAGTGCGTCGAATAAAATAAGTTATTGAATAAAAATCACAGACAAGGTACTTTCTTTGCGCGCAAAACAGACTGGCAAAGTAGCCTGTATTCATGCGGGTTTGCGCCGTTTCAAGCGTCACTCCCACTCGATGGTGCCGGTGGGCTTCGGCGTCAGGTCATAGAGAACACGGTTGACACCGTCCACTTCGTGTGTGATGCGCTCGGTAATATGCTGCAGCAGGGAGAAGGGCACATCTTCCACGGTGGCCGTCATGGCGTCCTTGGTGTTCACGGCGCGGAGAATCACAGGCC
>CALWYO010000091.1 GCA_944385785.1 uncultured Oscillospiraceae bacterium
TCTGGCTGGACCTGCCATATCATTATGTGCCTGCCGCCAGGATACTTTTCAAAGACGGTGCGGAAGCATATCTGAGGTTTAAGGGCGTTAGGTCCCAGGTCCTTCGCCCAGAACTCCTCTGTTTTCACACCTGGGAAATCTTGTATTATTCCGTCCTTATCCACAATTTTCTTCTTTATGCCCAGCGAGGGATTTAAAAAGTAGACTGTGGGATCGTCTCCCGGCCTTCTGTATACATGGGCGCCGTAGGTATAATAAACGCTCATATGGGGGCCGGGGTCCTGCGGAACCTCCGGAACCTCTTCCCGTGGCTGCTTCTTTTTCCTGGCGGATTTAAATCTGTCCCAAAATTTCATAAGAACACCTCCTGAGCACAATAGCCGTGATTTTGCAATGCGTCGGAATTTCCGCTTAAACAGATAGTCTATTCTTCAAAGAGATGCAGCCAATCGAAGCTGTCAGGCATAAAGTGTTCATAGACAATCACATTTGATGTGTCAAATATTGAGGAATCATAGTAAAGCGTAAAGGAATCGGATATTCCGTAAAACATCCAGCTCATGTCCGTCACATTGGATGTATTAAAACTGCCCAGGTTAAGCTCTGAAAGGCCGGAGCAATTGGAGAACATACCTTTCATGTCGGTGACGTTTGAAGTGTCAAAACTGGTGACGTCAAGCTCAGTAAGGCTCTGGCAGTGGTCAAACATGTAGGCCATATCGGTAACTGAAGATGTGTCCCAGTTGCTTAAGTTAAGCTCAGTTAAGCTCTGGCAATCGTCAAACATAAAGCACATAGATGTAACATTGGAGGTGTCCCAGCCGCTCAGGTCCAGGCTTAAAAGCTGTGTGCAGCTGTCAAACATGAAACGCATGCTGGTTGCACTTGAAGTATCCCAGTCTTCAATGCCAAGGCTGGTGAGACCGGAGCACTCATAGAACATATAGTCCATGTTTGTAATTTGTGACACGTCCCACCCATTTAAGTCAAGCTCGCTGAGGCTGGCGCATCCGTTGAACATATTCGAAGCATATGTCACCTCTCCTGTGTCGAATCCCTCTACATCTATATTTTTGAGGCTTGGGCAGTTATAGAACATGGATCTCATTTCTGTAACTGACGAGGTATCAAAGGTCGCCAAATCTATAGTTTCAAGGGCGATGCAGCCGGAGAACATGGACTCCATATCCGTAACCGACGAGGTGTCAAAGGACGACAGGTCTATATACACCAGGCTTGAGCACGCGCTAAACATATCCTCCATAAACATCACGTTGTCCGTATGGAAGGCATTGTTAAACACGATTTCTTCCACCTGAGTATAGCCGCTGAAAAGGCCATCGCAGATTTCAGGGGCCGCCACGCCGCCCTCTCCGGCTATATACAGTTCATCGTTGCCATAACCCCCCACCCAAGCCAGGACGGAACCGTTTTGTTCCTGGGATATATCCCAGGCGTCCCCAGGGGCGTCGGCCAGTGTGTCAAAAAAGAAAATATAGCTTATTTCGCCTCTTTTGATATCGGTGCCAAAGACTGGGGCTTCGCCGGCGTCACTGTAGTTTCCGTTGTCATCGCTCATCATCACATTATCCTGCCAGCGTCCGGAGGGTTCTTCCGGTTCCTGGGGCTCTTCAGGGTCCTGCTGCGACTCATCTCCGCCTAATTCTGGGAATATTCCCTGATACGGCTTGTCAATCACTCCAAAGCGCGCCTCTTCCCCCTGCGTCAGGTAGAAGTACGCGCCAATGGCTGCTGCCAAAACTAACAGGGCGGAGAAGACCAGGATAAGTACGCGGCTTTTGCGTTTGCCCTTCTGTCTGTCAGCCGGCGCTTTGGCGCGTTTCTCCTGCCTCTTTGCTTCCTTCCGCTGGGCCTTCTCCGCGGCCTTCGCCCGTCGCAGCTCCTCTTTGCTCTGTCTATTGCCGCTGTGCTCGTCCTCTTTTTGGACATCCTCCCACAGGTTCTCATCAGTTGCTTTCCTGTCATCATCTGTTCCGCTGTCAGCAGTCCCGTTCGTATTCTTATTTATATCCTCCTGGGACTCTTCCGGCTTCTGTGGCTCCTCCTGGGGCATAACAACCGTCCCATAAATACTCAGTTCCGCTCTGCAACTGGGGTTTTGGCATATGGACTCGCCCAGGGGGCTATTATACCCGCACAGACCGCAGTGCCAATGGGGTTCTCTTTTTATATCGTTGTCTGTCATATATCCACCCTCGCCATTTTATGAATTAAGCAGGTCTTCAGTCTAAAGTTCTCTATTCTCCCGCAAAATACTCCGCCCAGGGTATACCCTCGCCGTAACTTAGAGGGTCACCCATATATGTACAATAATCTGTTATATACCGCTCCATCTGCTCCGGCGTTTTATCTGGCATATACAGCTTCAGCATGGCAACAAGGGCGGATATGTGCGGCGCGGCCATTGAGGTCCCACTGAGAGATTGCAGAGTCCCTCCGGGATAATAGCTTATTATATCGACGCCTGGAGCCGTCACATCCACTGAGTCTCCATAGTTGGAGAAGCTCCCCAGTCCTCCTGTAGAGTCACAGGCGGCGACTACTATACATTTATCTATATGGGCAGGACACTCGCCGCTGGTGTCAACCGGTATACCGTATTCATCGCCGTTGCCCGCGGCCACCACAACTGTAATTCCGGAATCCCAGGCTTCTGCGATAAAGTAGTCTATCGCGCTGCCGCAGCTTGTTCCCGCTGCCGTCTGGGTGCATGGTCCGCCCAAACTCATATTTATAACATCCACATCCATCTGTATGGCATACTGGAGCCCCTGCACTATGAACGAGTCTGAGGTAGTACTTCCAACGAACACCCGTACAGGCAGAATTTTCACATCCAGGCCCCATGTGCAGTCGATAATTGTGCCGGCGACATGGGTGCCATGTCCCTCCTGATCCTGCCAGCCGTTGCCCGTGTTTGACGTGACGTCGGTCCCCTCCAAAATACAGTGGGCATTTTCATCACATGGCTCTACTCCTGTGTCAAGCACCGCCACCGTCACCGGCGACGTCGTCCTACCCATGAGCCAGCCGGCCAGGCGATCCAGTCCCAGGTACTCGACGCCCCAGCTATAATAGATCACATCGCTGTAAGGTGAATCATAGGGTACGCCTCCACTCTTATGTTCCGGCGTCACCGCAGCGGTGGTGATACTGTACTCGTCCATCTCCACAAACAGGATGTTGTCATCTTCCATAAGCTGGTCGAGACAGCGCTGAGCTTCTTCTTCCGTCTCAAACTGGATAATCAGATAGTTTGTATCGTCCACTAACACCGTAGCGGCCGGAAAATCCGTAAGGTCTATGCCCTCGCCCTGAAACTTCAGCAATAATCTGTTAGTGCTGCGCTGACCGCTGACCACCATTTCATCATCATACTGTTCAACAAGGTCGCCAAGGGCCTGGTTAAATTCTTCCAGGGTGGCCGGCTCAAGCAGTACAGTATCCTCATGGACCAACACGCCCTCAGGAGGCGGCCGGAAAAACCATAAGCAGGCGGCAATTATCAGAACAAGTCCCAGAGCTCCAGCCAAATAGCACAAAATACGCCTTCGTCTCAACCGTCTTATGTTATCTATGTACGCCTGGGCCTCTTCGTTTCCCAGTTCCGCCGCTTTTTTATACCAGAGCTCAGCCTTCTTTATACTGCGGTGCACAGCCCATCCAAATTGGAAAAGCTGCCCCATAGCCAGCGCAGCCTGTCCATACCCCAGGTTGGCCGCCCTCTCCATGTTGTAAACCGCATCCGCCGTATCATGGCCTTTCGAGGCCTCAGCCAACGCCGTATCTGCCAACACATAAAGCGCCTGAGGGTTGTCTCTGTTAAACGGCTCTTTGCACCATAAAAGCAGGGTATCTTCATATTCGCCGCTCTCCCAGGCCTTCCACTGCTTATTATACATCCAGTGTGTCGCCCCCGTTCCATTTAGGCGCAGTATACGCCGCCGCCAGCAACGCGCTTATAAATACGGCGCAGAGGAAGTATCCGCCGCCCGATATTGTCACAAGTACGGCCGCCACGGCCCCGCTTATAGCATTACAGATGACCATACCAATTTTAAACTGTGCAAAATAGCCTATGCCAAAGATAACTGAGCATATAACAAATGTCGCCAGGCGTATGACAAACTGATACAAAGTAACGTCGTCGGAGCATGCCAAAAGTTCCTGGCGCATAACAATCTCTCTTTGCGTGCTGGCCTCAAAAGCACTCTGAAATGCCTCTAAAAGCTCCGTGGCATCTATGCTGCCGTCGGCTCCAGGTACAAGACGCGTGTCAAAACCGCCGGATCTCTCTGACAGGTCTATCAGCGCCTGCTTCTCCTGGCTATCTGATCCTGAGGCGTCAATCCTTATGGAGAACAGCCTGATATTTGCGTCAAGGAGAGCCTGAGACGTGCTGGCGGAAAACTCTCCCTCGCCGTCCGTCAGCAAAATTATCGCTTTGCTGGAGTCCTGCCTGCCCGCTGAGGACAATGTGTCTATCGCCTGTACTATTGGCGAGTCAAAGTCTGTCATCCCAACGGAGTCTATATCATCAATAAAACCTTTAAGGGTCTGCTTACCTGTCACATCCATGGGTAAAAGCTCTGTGCTGTCCAGTACTATCGACGCAAAAGATACTGCCTGCATATACGTATCCTCACTGACAGTGTCCACAAACTGTGTTGCGGCGTCAGTCCTGGCGTGGCTGTAGCCATAAGTATCCATACTTCCAGACGCATCCAGCAGCAGCACAATATCCACCGTGGAATTAATGGTCGTCTCCTGACTGGACAGCATGAAAAGCGCCTGGCCTCCCGCGCCGACGGCAAACATGAGCACGGCGCATACTATAAGCGCCGCCACCCATCTGGGTGAACGTATGATTCTAAAATTCCGCTTCATCAGCAGCAGGGAAATTTGGAACCCTGCAAAGCCGCACAAAAATACTACTGCGAAGAACGCCCCACCCCAGAAAATATGCTCTGACGTCCAGTTTACATTGTCAATCATACCGAACATGAACAGAGCTCCCAAAAACGCCAGCAGGAGAGAGACAAGCCAGTTTAAAAAAATGAATGGCCTACGCATCAAGTTTCCACCTCATCTCCCAGCATGTCCGGAACCCACTGCGGGTTTCTGAACTTGCCTCCGTAATGGCTGCTTATGCTTCTTAAAAATTCGCCGTCATTAGCGTCGCCGAAAAGGCCGCTATTTTGCGAATTGCAGAGCATCTGTAGAGTGTAAAGACATGGTATCTGGCAATTATCCGGCATATACGTCTGATAAAAGCTGTTTTGCCCTATTCGCAGTATGGGCCAGCCCTTGTCATCCAAACCGGCGCACTCCATTCCGCCGTAAACCTGCACCGGAATAACGGCAACAGGCGAGTTTGATGCAAACTCGTCCCTGCACAGTTTGACCAGTTGACCTGAAACCTCTGCCGGCAGGCAGGACTGGTCTCCGGGCCCGTCAAAATGGCCCAGCTGTTCTATCTGCGACAGTATAAGGCACACAGGCTTTGGCTTTTCAGCGTCCTGCTTAGGGATCCCTGCCAGAAGCTGCCGCAGAAAGCCGGTGTATTCATCGCCCTCTGCCTGCAAAAGCGCCCCGTCGCAGATCATCCATACGGCGTCAGTCTGGCCCCAGCTCATATGTCCCTGCGCCCCTTCAGGCGTCACGCACCTTATGTGCAGCTCCACCGCCCTGCTCTGATCCCCCGAGGGGCTTATGTCGAATTTATATTCCCTGTAGTTCTCCGTGTCATAGTCATATGTCCAGGGCGTGCTGTCAAAGCTCCAGCAGTACCGCTCAAGCCTTTTTTTCCTGGTGATTATATCCGTTATAGAGCTTAAGTCCTGAGTATAAAAGGCAAAGCCGTAGCTTGTGAGCGTTTCCCCCATATTCTGGTTCATGGAGCAAAGAAACTCCTGGATTATGGAGAGATTTCTCCCTATAAACAGTATATTGACAGTATTGATAATACCTGTGGTCTTTTCCTGTACAGCCTCCTGAGAAGGATGCGTATCCCGCTGTTCCCCCACTGGTTCTTTTTTTATTTTCTCACTTCTTTCTCTCCGTCGGACAGACTTTCCCTTAATCTCCTCCACATAAAAAGACCCGAATGGCATAGCTTCACATCCTCCCGCCTTTATTCAGCCGGTTCCAACCGCCAGAGCTCCCCGCCATTTTGAAAGACTTTTGAAAACTCTTCCCTTGTAAGGACGCATTGCGGTTTCAAATACCAGTTTATCGAATCTCCCATAGTCTTATATATATCTTTCCAGCTTCCGGTACAAACCGCAAAATGCAGAAGGTCACGCTCTATCCTGGGCGCGCTTTCCCTGTACATATTCTGAAGCAGTCTCACCGCAGGGTGGTCCTTTTCAGCTAAAATCCTAAGACGTCCATTATTAGCACACTGTTCCGCCCAGTCATTAAAGTTCTCTCCGTCAATCTTATAGCCACAGTCCCCTCCTGCGGAAAACCACCCCAGCAGCTTATCCTGAAATGCGTCAAAATCGCCTAATATCGCCAGCGCAATCCTGCGGAGGCGCTTTTCCTCCTGGATAGGGGCATAAAAGGCCATATTCACCGTACCTCCACGGCCATCGGAAAACCTGCCTGTAAGGCCGCGAATCCCCAGCATACACCGTGTTGGCTCAGGCTGGCGCCACGGCTTTTCAACAGGTGTTCCAAAGTCACGCCATAGGAAAAGAAATCTGTCATAGGAAAAGAACTCACCCAATTCCTCCGGCAAACCGCTGTGGCCGCCCTCCACGGGAAATAGCTGATTGCCTTGGAGAAATGTGTGAAAGAATCCGCTTTTTGAGTGCTCATATGAACAGTAAAAATAAGTGTCCATGGCGCCTCCCTAATAAAGTCTGGTTGCTTAAAGCTCCCTGGGGTTCTGTATAAAGTAAAACCCGTCCTCAGGGTGGTTGCCCGTGTTCCTTTTTAGCTTTTTACGCAGAGTCTCAACGGCTGTGAGCATCTGGGACTGGTTCATGCCGCGGAACAGTTTAGCGGCGCCCCCAAAACGGCCTTTGGACTTATTGGGCTCCATCTCCTGGAGTAGTATGTATATGAGCGCGTAGATCATGGGCTGTTCGCAGAATTTGGGAGCATAGCCCTTTTCACTCTCGTGGAGGAATTCAGGCTCCTGATAAAGGGATATGACTTTTCCGGTCTCCGGATCAGTCCGGAATCGGACAAAGTCAATTCCGCCCGCTGAGAGGATAGGCGTTATCGCCATGGTGCAGTTATTGATAAGGGCCGGAGTAGAGCGCAGGTACATAAGCAGATCCCTGTACCCGCAGCCGATGGCGTCGATAAGCTCCTGCATATAGTTGCGCTTGCTTGTATTAAGCTGGGGCGTATTTGTAAGATGATAGTACCGCTCACATTTTATCGGCACAAACAATATCATCCTGTCTTCCACATTCTCCACCGACAGGCTATTCTTAAAAAAGTTGGCTATCTCCAGCGGCTTATTGTATTCCTCATGGTATATACCGTATCCCTTGATAGTCATCTTTGAGAAGAGATATGGCGTATCAATGGCTATGATTATGACCTGGCACTCTTTTACAAGATCTTTAACCTCTTTCTGGTGGCTGTCAGTCAGCCACTCTCCAGGTATGTCGTGCATTTTAAAGGGTATCTTGCTGCCGCCCTCAACAATCAGGTGGAAGGAGTAGGTCTTGCTGGCGCTGGTGGGGTTTTCGTCCACCTCCACCCGTGTAAGCGGCACTTTGAAGTCGTTCATCTTCTTCATAATAGAGTTTATAGCTTCATCCAGGTCGTGTTTTGTCTGCTGGTCATCAACTTCCAGTCTCATGGATGTCCCCGCCAGGGCTTTGTCTATATATCTGTACATTGAAGCCAGTACCGTAGTCTTTCCGCAGCGTTTTCCGCCCATCATCAGGATATTGACCTGCTTCATCTGTTATTCCCCTCTCTTTCCTCAGGAGTTGGCTTTCTCAAGGAAGGCCTGAAGCTCACTTATCATCTGGTTATACTGCGCGATAAGCTGATTTACCACATCAAAACGCTCAGTGTCATCTTTCCACAGCTTGGAGCTGAACTCCTGGAAAAACGATCCCCATACGTCCGACATACTTATAAGGTAATCTCCCGACAAGTCGCTGGCAAAGGTGAGCCTGTCGTAAAACTCCTCCGCCGCAGCATAGAAAGCCAGGTTCGGCGTCCGATAGAGCTTTGCAAGGTGGTAACGAAGTTCGTCCTCTATAACCGACATCCTGGAAGTCAGGTAGAAATGGACGGCGTCACCGCAGTTGATCTTCTGGAATGTTATGGCGGGCTTTGCATACTCGGCGCATATGGGGTTTATTATGTACATCTGCCGGCGCACTTCCTGGATAAGCTGCGCCCTGGTGTTGAATTCAAACTGGTAAAGGAAGTTAAACCCCTTGCGTATCTGCGCGTACTGCTCGTTGCCGGTGAGAATCTCGTCCATCATCGTCTTCAGCCATTCCACCATATCGCACTGCTCGTCTTCCTGGGCGTCGGCATTTGCGCTGGCTGAGAGCTGACGCAGCTCGTGGTACAGCGTTTTCACCAGCGAGTTTTTAAATTCCCTGGTCTCTTTCTCCAACAGGTTGTCAATAGCGATGAACCTGTCGGTTATCTCGTTTCTGACGTAATGGAGCACCGTCTCCCAGATGGCCTCGCCTGTCAGTGCGCCGTTGCTTTTTGAAATAGCGTCAATTTTCTCCGGAGTAGGTATAATGCTGTCCAGATTATTTAAAATTGCCTGGACACTGTTCCACAACGCGGTGTTGGGTTTTTCCTTCTCCAGGCTCCAATGGTACACAGCCTGGCTCAGTTCAGATGTCATCCTGTTAAAGCACATCTTCCCCTTCTCAGCAGCCTCTTTACCCAGGAGTCCGTGGGTATTTACGGCCTCCAAAGGCGGCAGGCTGTCCATAAATCCCCGCAGGTTCTTCCAGACCTGGGCCTCCTGGTCGGATATCTCCTTCAGGTAAGCCCCGTCGATATCCCCCATATTATTAAGCAGCGTCTGGAGCATCGGCATCATAAACTGATCCCTCACAGCCGTCTGGTCGCTGGTATCGACAATACGGCAGTCGGCTACGGCCCAGTTTGATTTCACGATATCATTGCAAAACACATCAACTACTTTGTCATTGCGCCCCTTGTGCAAATTAACAAGGTAAAAAAGCCACTTGCTGGTATCGCGGTTTTTAAACTTATCTCTCAGACTGTTGTACAAAGCTACGTCTGTGTCCTGAAGGCTCCTCTCGGGCCTTGTAACGACAATTGCTGCGTCGCACTCCTTATCAACGGTGTTCAGCATGGCATCTTCAATGCCGTACTGGGTCGCACCAATGCCCACAGTATCAACGAGGCGCACCTTGCCCGTATCGGCAAAAAACGGGCAGTATATATCCGCCCTGGCAACAGCCAGATATTTATAGTAAAACTCCGCCTCCGGATCGTCTATCTTCTTTCCGTTGTTCTGGGCTACAAATGTCTTTATAAGCTCTGGGTCTGTCAGAGTGAGAGGGGATGTTCCAAAAAGGTCCCTGATCTCATCAAAATGCTCAACAATGCTGGTCAAATGCTTGAGAGCCGTAGCCTGGTTAGCGTTCCCCAATTCCATTTTCACAGACAGGACAGCCAGATTTATATATCCGATATCCTCAAACTGAATATCGTTATCTTCTAAGTACGCCGGATCCAGCTCTTTTATGTACGGCTTGACAATCTCAACCAGATCCTGCGGCTGCCGGAAAGTTATTGTGGCCCTGACAGAGCCTTTAGGAAGTTCCGGCGCGTTCCATATAATAGAGGTCGCGCCAGTACAGGAGGTACCGTCGTAAGCGGGGATTATTTCATTGTCCAGACTTCCCACAGACTGGAGAAACTGGCTTTTTCCCTGGCCCTCTTTTCCAACTGTGGCTATGCTTATATAGTCCCTGTCAAACCGTTTGATCGCCTGATCAATACGCCTTACAAGGCCGTCAATAGATGTTTCAAGGCGTCTGGTCTCAATATGGCCAAAAACAGAACCGTATTGGGCTCTTAAATTCTCGTCTTTTATATTTGCCGTGCCGGTAATTATCGCCGTGGAAGATGCTCTTAATGCGGATTTCAGCTCCAGCATTACAGCCTTACGCTGCCTCAATGCCTCGCCTTTCTCTTTCCGAGCCGCAATGATCCTGTCAATCTGCTCTCTGACTGCCATGAGGACGCCTCCTGAAGTTAGTGTTTATAGTCAGTTTAGAAGCTGGTGTATGCGGGGAAACCTAACTATATAAAATAATATATTACCACTATTTTAGTATAACTAACCAGGTTAAAAGTGTCAATCCAACTTTACTTCTCCCAGGTATATTTTCGCAGCAATAATTAAATAAACCCATGCAAATTTAAAAATATAATTGCTTATCTGGTATGCGGCGCTATGATATGCAAGTTTCCCTGCGGCTCCTGAGATATATCAGTCATCCAATTTATAAGTACAAATACTCTCTGCAAAAAATTTAAAATTATCTGTCGAAGCCTGTCACCTTTTAAGTCTTGAACGCATCTAAAGCTATAGACAAAGAGAGAGGGGCATTCACAGTTGGTATTCAGCAGTTTAGAATTTATCTTTTTCTTTTTGCCGGCATTCCTGCTGATATACTTTATAACTCCGGAATGGCTAAGAAACTTTGTACTTTTTATAGGCAGCATGGTGTTCTATTCGCTGGGCACCCTTGATCAGCCGGAATACATTCTGCTTATACTGCTGGCAATCATAGTAAACTATATGCTGGCACGCGCCATGAACGGGCGGAGGCGCGGATTCAGAAAATTTCTTCTCACCATAGGGCTCATTTATGACTTCGGGTGGCTCTTTCTCTTTAAATACGCCGATTTTTTCCTGTCGGGCGTAAATGCTATCGTGCAGGCAGCAGCCCCTGGGTCCAGCGGTATAGACCCTCTGGGGCTGACCCTGCCAATAGGCATAAGTTTTTACACGTTCCAGATAGCCTCGTATCTCATCGACGTGTACCGAGGCAAGTTTCCAGCGGAGCGTAATTTCATAGATCTGGGCGCTTATATTTCCATGTATCCGCAGCTAATAGCCGGTCCTATTGTGACATATAGCGAAGTGCGTGAGAGAATGAAAAAACGCACCGTTTCGGCACGTGCCGTAGTATCCGGACTACAGGTTTTCATTTTCGGTCTGGGATTGAAAGTCCTGCTGGCCAACCGTATAGCGGGGCTCTGGACGGCTCTCTCCACCATAGGATACGAGAGTGTCTCCACTCCTCTGGCCTGGCTGGGCCTTTTAGGTTTTACCTTCCAGATATATTTCGACTTCTTTGGCTATTCGCTGATGGCAATAGGGTTGGGCCGGATGCTTGGTTTCCAGTTCCCAATGAACTTTCGACACCCATATTTGTCACTGTCCATGACAGAATTCTGGCGCCGCTGGCACATAACTTTAGGGTCGTGGTTCAGAGAATACGTGTATATCCCTCTGGGAGGCAGCCGCCGCGGCGCGGGACGGACAATATTCAATCTCCTTATAGTCTGGCTGCTGACCGGCCTCTGGCATGGCGCGCATCTGAACTTTCTCATATGGGGCCTTGTAATATTTATTTTCATAGCCATTGAGAAATTGGGATTGAAAAACAGTCTGGATAATCACCCGGCCTTCGGCCATATGTACATGATCCTGCTTATCCCTATTACATGGGCTGTGTTCCAAATAACAGATCTCTCGCAGCTGGGATTATTCTTCTCAAGATTGTTCCCGTTTTTGCCAGGCGAGACAGGCGTTGTATTTGCCGGCGATTTCGCAAAGTATCTATCAGAATACTGGTACCTGCTGCTCGCCTGCATTGTGTTCTGTACGCGGCTTCCCTACAAACTTTTCTCAAAAGGTCATGACTCTGTATTAGGGACTGTGTTCCTTTTGGCTGTCTTTTGGGGATCTGTATACTGCATGTACAGAGGTCTTAACGATCCATTCTTATACTTCAGATTTTAGGTGACATACAATGAACAGAAACAGACGTAGAAAAAGGAAAAACAGACAATGGCTTTTCGCCCTGCTATTTGCAGTCAGCTTCTTTGCAGCCATGCCTTTTGTAGTGCGCGCTTTAGGCGGCAAGGGCGACAGCTCCGCCGTCCAGGCCGATCCCCCCTCCAGTATGGAAGATGAAATTTCCACCAGCGACGGCGCAAACGACGGCTCTTCCTCTAAAGTTGTCGGCAGACCGGACAACACTCCCACCGACACTTCAGACGTACCGGATGGAGAGCCCTCGGACACGTCTGATGATATAGATAATATATCTGGCGGTAATTTGCAGGACAACAGCAGTGCCTCCGGCTCCACCACAGAGCAGCCGGACGTTCCTTCTGATACGCAGGGCTCGGAATCTTCAGATAATAGTTCCCTTGAATTTACTACTGTTGACGACAGTTACTTTGACGACGCCCTTTTCATAGGAGATTCAAGGACAGTCGGACTTTCTGAATATGGGGATTTGCAGAATGCAGATTTCTTTGCCACTACAGGCATGAGCGTTTACAACGTATTGAGCGAGACCGTCTCAGTTCCCTCGGTGGGCAAAATCACATTAGATGAACTGCTGGGCAGCATGACATACGGAAAAGTCTATCTCATGCTGGGAATTAATGAGCTCGGCTATGATTATAATTCCACGGTGGAAAAGTACGGCCAGGTAGTAGACTATATACGCGAAAAGCAGCCTGGCGCCATAATATACGTTGAGGCAAATCTTCATGTAACCAAGAGCCGTTCCGATTCTGACGAAGTGTTTAATAATAGCAATATCGACCGTTTTAATTTGGCCATATCCGCACTTGCAAACGGACAGGACATATTCTATATTGATGTAAACGAACTCTTCGATGATGAAAGCGGTAATCTGGATGAATCTTATACCAGCGACAACGCCCACGTGCTGGGCAAATACTATGCAACATGGTGTCAATGGCTCAGAGAGAATGCCGCGGCGTAATTTTTCCTGTATGAGGTGTGGCGGCCATGGGCGATGATAAAGAGTGGTTCTGTAACAAAGTGGAAGAGCTTCAGAGAAGTTTATACCTCTTATCGTATAGTATCCTGCGTAATAATGAGGACGCCTGCGACGCCGTTCAGGAGGCGATATGGCGTGCATATGAGAATCTGGATACACTGCGCGACCAGGACAAACTGAAACCTTGGCTTTTGAAAATTCTTTCAAATGTATCTCTCGGCATGTTACGCAGCCGCCGAGGAGAGCTGAGTCTTGACGAGTTTCCTGATGAGCCTGTATCCGACGCATCTGTCGACATAAACACACGTATGTCATTATGGGACGCCGTTGAGAAATTGGACCCTGCATACCGTGAAGTTGTCGTCCTATACTATTATGAACAGTTTTCCGTTAAAGAAATAAGCCGCATAATGGACATTCGTCCCGACACTGTTAAAAAGCGGCTTTCCAGATCCAGGGAAAAGCTAAAAAACCTGTTAGATAACAGCAGAGATAAGGAGACTGGGAATATATGAACAGCTTTGATAGGAAACTTCGCCGTTTGGCAAAAGAGGAATATCCGGAAATACCAGGAAAGTTCTCCGATGCTGTAAACCAGGTCCTGAGTGCGCTTCCTGAGCAGAAGCGGCGGCGTCCGTCTTTCTGGCGCAAGCCCGCCCTGATTACTCTTCAGGTGTTCGCCGTATTGGCGGCGGCAATTTTAATACTTCCAAATTTGAGTCCCGGCATAGCTCACGCCTTGGGAGATATACCGATTTTAGGCGATTTTATTCGAGTAATAACCATACGTAACTATTCGTACGAAGATGAATACCACAAGTTGGACGCACAGATACCGTCAGTAGACATGGGCGGAGACGCTGCTGCGGAGATCAACGATGACGTTGATAAGTTAACCGAAACGATAATAAGCAAATTCCAGGAGGATATGACATCTATAGGCGATTCTGGCCACACATATCTCTCAATAGACTATGAGGTGGTAACAGACGATCAGGATTGGTTCACATTGAAGCTGCAAGTCTATCAGGGTTCAGGTTCAAGCAGCGTAACATATAAATATTACCATATTGATAAGTCCACCGGCAATATTATAGAGCTGTCCGATCTTTTTGAAAACGATGATTATATAGACACCATAAGCTCATATATTCTGGAACAGATGATTGCAGAGATGGAGGAGGACCCTCAAAAATCTTATTGGGTCGACTCACAATATGAGGATTGGAATTTCTCCACCATATCCCCTGATCAGAATTTCTATTTTAACAGCAGCGGCGAGATGGTGATAGTCTTTGACGAATATGAGGTGGCGCCCGGTTATATGGGAACCCCTGAGTTTGCAATCCCATTCATCACCAGAGATAGCCTGGGTATTTAAAATCTTTCAGGCATATTTCACGAAATATATACCATGCAAAAAGCATAGAAAATAAGATCAGACGCCGCCTTTGGCGGCACGGTACGAAAACAGCGCGCGTGGGGCAAGACGGCCCGCATGGGCGAAACTTCATAGACCGTTTTCTTCTGCCCGTTAATGTGGTGTGTCCACAGCCCATAAAGTTTTATATGAAAAAATGCAAGTTACGACTCAAATTTCTGAGTCATAACTTGCATTTTCTATATTCTTATATTCTACTCCTATATTTTAAATTAACAATTTGCATGTTTCATTCACCCTGCCCCTGTGGTATAATTATTTATTACAATTCATATCAAAATGGAGGTGTCAGATATATGGAACTTATATCGCCTGCTGGATCGCCGGAAGGCGTGTCCGCGGCAGTCCAAAGCGGTGCTGACGCAGTATACCTCAGTTTTGGCAACGTATCTGGCTCCACCCAGTTTAAACTTACTGAAGATGAGTTCGGCCGAGCCGCCGAGTTCTGCCGCGTAAGAGGCGTAAAACTTTACTACAGTGCGGATCTGTCCCCATTCGACGAGGAATTTACTGCCGCACTGGAGAACGCCAGACGCGCCGCGCGTATGGGAGCGGACGCTATTATCGTAAATGATCTGGGGCTTCTCTGGGCGCTTCGTCAGGCAATTCCCTCCATGCCTCTCCACGCCGGCCCAAAACTTGGCATACATTCCATTGAAGGGCTACGCCTTATTCAGGCAATGGGCGTCCGTCGTGTATCTCTATCTTACACTCTCTCTTCGCAAAACATACAGGCAATATGTAAAGAATCCTCAATTGAAATTGAAGTCGCCGTCCATGGTCCGATGTGTCCTGCCTTTCCAGGGCAGTGTTCCCTGGGCACTTTGACTGAAGGAACAGTTCCCCTGCGTGAGATGTGCTTAATGCACTGCCTTTCTAAATTCCCCGCCGGCGCCAGGGGACGTCATCCGTTTGCGTTAAAGGACCTGTGTTTAATAGATCAGCTTGAACAGTTATCCTCATGGGGAGTTTCCGCCGTAAGGATAGACGGGCGCAACAGAAGGCCGGAGTATTCTGCTGCTGTAACCGGCGTATACTCCAGGGTTTTGAAAACTGGCACTCCGCCAAATGACGATGACATGGCCCTGCTCTCCCGTGCATACCCATCCTCCGGTTTTACCCACGGTTTTTTTGACAGTAAAGATCCCGCGGATATGTGCGGTTTAGCCGGCAGCGAGCCTCAGGAGGACACGCCTTTTTATAACGCAATGCGACGCGATTATCTCAACCACGAGTTTCAACGCGTCCCTGTAGATTTTTCAGCCAGGGTAGCGTTAAATGAACCTTTGATGTTGGCAGCCTGGGATGACCGCGGCAACCGCGTCTCAGGAGAGGGCGCTGTACCTGAACTGGCTTTCCACCGTGAGATAGACTTAAGTTATATGCGTACGGAGCTCTCGCATACAGGAGGTACGCCGTTTTATCTCCGCACGGTAAAGTGTGAGACACAAAAAGGACTGTACATACGCCCTCAGGATATAGGAGAGCTCAGAGACAAGCTCCTTAGTGAATTGATGGAACGCCGTATATATCATGAGCCTCGCGCCGAAGAAACTTTTGAGCAGCTTCCCTCAGTGCCAAACTCAACGGAGCCGCCGGCGCTTACCGTATGGGTCAGCCGTCACGACCAGCTGTCAGGAGGACTTCTGGAGCTTGCTCCTCAGGTGGTATATGTACCGCTGCAATTAGCGGCGGAGCATCCGGACGCCATATCGCCGTATATCTCGGCGCCCGGTATAACCGTATGTGCGGCTCTGCCACGGGTAGTCACCGATTCTGATCTGGGCTCCATCACAGGGCTTCTCTTGAAAGTCCGCCAGTTGGGTATTGAGGAAGTTCTGGCTGGCAGTATGGAGCAGATACTCTTTTTACTGAGACTTGGTTTCCGGGTCCGAGGCGACTACTCCCTCAACATCAGGAATTCTGCATCGCTTTATGCCCTCAGCAGTTTCCATTTGAAGTCTGTCACCCTCTCCCCTGAGCTAAGCGCAGCGAGAGTAAGGTCCATATCTAAATCTGTAGACTCAGAGCTTATTATATACGGCCGTCTTCCGCTGATGTATATGGCGTCTTGTCCTGTAAAAAACTTTACAGGTGTATGTACATGCGACAGCTTTACAGGCATAGTCGACACTGACGGCTTTACTTATCCGGTAATGCGCGAATGGAACTGCAGAACGATGGTTCTGTCACCACAAAAATTATTCCTCGCCAACAGAAGCCGTGAATATCTCGCAGCCGGCCTATGGGGCGTAAGACTTATGTTTACTACAGAAAATTCATCTGAGTGCGTGGCGATAGCCAAAAGATACCTGGAAATTGGAAACTATGAACCGGGGGGCGTCACTTCGGGTATGTTCTGAGTTTCCGTTTTTCCATCGATGTACTATCACTTACAGACTTATATTTCAATATTCGCATCCGCCCCCAGGAGCAAAAGGAGTCAACGCAAATGACAATTCTATTAGCTTCCGCTTCTCCCAGAAGAAGCCAGCTGCTCCGCTCTATTGGAGTTAAAAATATAATCACTGTACCAGCTGATATAAGTGAAGACGTACCTGAGGGCACGGCTCCCAAAGACGCTGTAGCTATGCTCTCCCTCCGCAAAGCTGAGACCGTGGCGGCTGGGTATCCAAATGAGCTCGTATTGGCCGCGGATACCCTTGTGGCTCTGCCGGGCCGTCTTTTGGGGAAACCATCGTGCAAAGCAGAAGCGGCTGAAATGTTGCATTCCCTCTCTGGCAGAGAACACTCTGTATTAACCGGTGTATGTATTATATACGGTTCCAGGCGTCTTACGGCCGTGGAAGAGACTGTCGTACGGTTCCGTCAGCTCTCTGAAGATGAAGTATCGGCTTATGTAGATACAGCAGAGCCAATGGATAAGGCCGGCGCGTATGCCATCCAGGGTATGGGAAGTCTTTTTGTAGAAAGTATCTGCGGGGACTACTCAAATGTTGTGGGTCTGCCTCTGTGCAGGCTGGGGCTGATGCTGAGAGAATTGGGTATAGGACTTCAGGAGCTATGGGAAGTCCAGCCGAGGTGATTCAATGAAAGACTTTATAACAAAGAAAGGAATATACATTGCAATAGCTGCTGTGGTAATCGCCATAATCGCCGCAGTATCCGTTGCGATAAGCGGCGGCCGTGGAGATCTGGCCTCCATGCTTTCACAGCCTTTTTTCCGGCCCCTGCGAAGCGCGGTGACGGCACTTGTCGATTCCCTTGAGAGCATATATAACTATATGTACAGCTACGACGAGATGGAAGCGGAAAATCAGGAGCTGCGAAACCGTGTGGCACAATTAGAAGAGGAATACAGAGAATACACTCAGATGAGTCAGGAAGTGGACAGGCTCCGGGAGCTTCTCGGTTTTTCTGAGACAAGAGAAGAGCTTAAATTTACCCCTGTATCCGTCATATCCTGGACCGCATCTAATTTTGCCTCAAGTTTTACTATAAGCCGAGGCAGTAACGCCGGTATTGAATTGTACGACGCTGTAGTCACCTCAACCGGATACCTTGTAGGGCAGGTTACCGGCGTCACGGCGTCGTCTGCAACAGTTACCACCATATTGGATACAACAATGAGTATCGGCGCCCGCGTCTATGAAAGCGGCGGAACCGGCGTTGCTCAAGGCGATTTTCAGCTTTTCCTTGACAGTAAATTGAAGATGTCCTATCTCAGCGAAGATGATGAGATCATTATCGGCGATACGGTTGTAACATCGGGAGAAGGCGGTCTCTTCCCTTCCGATCTGGTAATCGGTTATGTGGATAGCCTTGTGGCTTCCAGTTCAGGGCTGGATGATTACGCCATAATACGTCCTGCGGCCGATATAAACGGAGTCACTGACGTATATGTTGTAACTGAAACTGCTATAAGCGGTTCGGAGGTCCAGTGATGGGGAGACAGCGAAACAGGGTGTTATTGAAAATAATTATAGTCGTCCCATATATGCTGGTGCTGTATATCTTCCAGTCCATGGTTTTTCCCTACTTGAAGATATCCGGAGTGGCACCTCTGCTGCTGCCTCTGGCCGTGGCGGGCGCGGCGCTCTTTAATGGACGCGCAGCAGGCGGCGTAATCGGTATATTTGCAGGGATACTGTGCGATCTCTCTTTTAATCAGTCCACCATCGTTTTCACAATATTTCTGGCAGTTGCCGGCGTTCTGCTTGGCGCAATCTGCGACAGCGTCCTCGTCAAAGGATTTCCTTCATATCTTTTGTGTTGTACATGTCTTTTAATACTCTGCGGATTTGTGCAGATGTTCCCTCTTGTTTTTCTCCACGGGGTATCTATACTCCCGCTTATCGGAGTCGTCTTCCGCCAAACAATCTACTCTGTTTTTTTCACAATACCCATCTACTATATGGCCCGGTTTGTCAGCCGGATTATATAAGCTATAACCCCAGAGAGGATGTTCTATGGAAAAATTTATTAAAACATCGCGTCTTGTGGCGCTGGCAGTTATGCTGGCCGCACTTTTGCTTTTATATATCTCTACCATATACAGGCTGCAGGTTATCGAGGGGGACGCATATTATGCCGACTCAATCGGGTCTTCCTCCTCAACAGAAACTGTCCATGCCGCCAGAGGATCCATTCTTGACAGGAACGGCGTACTGCTGGTCTCTGATCGCGTTGTATACAGCATCTCCATATCCCGTTCTACGCTTCTACAGCAAAGCGATCCTAACAGTATTATTCTGGAACTTGTCCAGGCTGCCCGCAGTCACGGCATCGACTATACCGACACTTTTCCAATAACAATGAGCGCCCCTTTCTCCTTCAGCGCCGTTTTATCTTCAACCCAGGAAAATTGGCTGAATACGTATTTTGAATATTTCAAACTGGATCCCGACATATCAGCCACTGATTTTATCTCCTGGCTTCGGGACCACTACGGCATATCTTATACGATACCAGCCGCAGATGCGCGGCGTATAATCGGTATACGTTGGGAACTGGAAATGCGCGCTATTATATACACCACAGACTACGTATTTGCCGACGATGTGAGCTCTTCATTTGTAGCATGGGTGGAAGAGCGCAACCTGCCCAGCGTATCCGTAGAAACATCTTCTGAGCGGGAATATCACACAGAATATGCCGCCCACCTGCTGGGCTATCTCAGGGCGATGTCGCCTGAGCAGTATGAAAATATCTACAGCGATCTTGATTATCCCTACGACGCTCAGGTTGGGCAGTCTGGAGTGGAGAGCACGTACGAGCTTCAGCTCCACGGCGTGGACGGCAGAGTCACCACCTATACCGACGCCGACGGCTCTGTTATTAACCAAGTGGTGGAAGAGCCGGTTAAGGCAGGCGACAATGTGTACCTGACTATCGATATAGCCCTTCAGGGAGCCGCAGAGCGCGCGCTGGCCTCCGGCATATCCCAGATAAACCAGACACGCGAGGATGGCGATGAACTTGCTGATGCGGGCGCCGTTGTCGCCCTTGACGTAAACACCGGCGACGTATTAGCTCTTGCATCGTATCCCACATTCGATCTGTCGACTTTCGGAATAGACTATTCCTCACTGAGCACTGATGAATCACGGCCTCTATATAACAGAGCTACTCAGGGAACATATAACCCCGGCTCTACATTTAAAATGGTAACAGCCCTTACCGGTCTCCGAGAAGGCGTAATAAATGGCTCCACCACTGTGGAGGACCGTGGTATTTATATGGAATATGCCGACGTGGGTTATACGCCAAGGTGCTGGATCTATCCCAGCAATCACGGGGTTTTAGACGTTGTAGGCGCTATAGAAAATTCCTGCAACTACTTTTTCTACTGGGTTGCAGATCAGATGGATATAGACCCCATAGCTGAAACTACCAGTGAATTCGGGTTTGGCTCCTCCACAGGGATCGAAATTGGCGACGGAACCGGCACGCTGGCTACTCGTGAGTACAAACGGGAGGTACTGGGGGAGGGGTGGTATAAGGCCGACACCCTGATAACGGCCATCGGGCAGGGCCATAACATGTTTACTCCTGTACAGATTGCAAATTACGTGGCCACTATAGCTAACGGTGGAACTGTACACAAGCTCACTGTTTTAGACAAAATTGTAAGTTCAGACTATTCAACCGTTTTAGAGGAATACGACCCTGAAGTTTTAAATACTATTCAGGACCCTCAGGGGTATTTCTCATATCTTCAGAGGGGAATGGTGGCAGTTGCAGAGACGGGAACTGCCTCCTCGGTGTTCAGCGATTATCCTGTCCCCGTAGCTGCTAAAACCGGTACTGTCCAGTCCGATACCTCTACAATAAACACTGGCGTGTTTGTGTGCTACGCTCCCGCCGACGATCCTGAGATAGCTGTGGCCGTTGTGGTTGAGCACGGCGGTTCAGGTTCTGCGCTTACCGATATCGCAAGGCAAATACTTGACGAGTACTTCTCCAGTACAGCCTCCAGTTCTGATTTTGAATCAGATAATTCTCTTATAAAGTAACGGCAAATCCCATTATGCCGCAAAAAATACCTGAGACTGCCGAGGCAGTCTCAGGTATTTTTTCATCGAACCTGAAAATCTTATCCATTTTTCGGAGTATCGCCATTTTCGTCAATAAGCATGGGGCCGCTCATCCTAAAGCCATAGAATGTCACGGAGGCTACGGCGTTGCCAAGGTTATCGCTTATATCCACTGTAAACGAACACCCGCTGCGCCCTGCATGAAGGCAGCGCGCCACTGCTGTAAGCACATCGCCTTTGGCCGCTCCAAGGTAGACAATCTGCCCTGAAACTGATACAGTCGGAGGGCTTCCAATGTTGGAGGCCACTGCAAAGGCAAAGTCCGCCAGCGTGAACATCGCCCCGCCCATAACTCCGCCCATGGCGTTTCTGTGCTTCCTCTCCAGTTTCAGAGAACATTTGGCGTAATTTTTACCAGCTTCCTCTATAACCGCTCCTGTAGACAGTGTGGCGTATTGGTCTCCGCTGAAAAATTCACGGATCTTATCTATTGGCTCCATACGAGTTTCCTTTCATCCGACTTATAATCAAGGGCCCGATTATTCTTCTTCAATAGCAGTTACAGCTATGCTCAGTTCATCCAGCTGTTTCTGCTCCACGGCGCTGGGGGCTCCCATCATAAGGTCCTGGGCATTTTTATTCATTGGGAAGGCTATTACTTCCCTGATGGATTCCTCACCGGAAAGCAGCATAACCATTCTGTCAACGCCCGGCGCTATGCCGGCATGGGGCGGCGCCCCATAAGTAAACGCATTGTACATGGCAGGGAAGCGGCTTTTCACGTCGTCCTCTCCCAGGCGAACAAGTTCAAAGGCCCGAACCATTATATCCGGATCATGGTTTCTCACCGCGCCGGAGGACAGCTCCACCCCGTTGCACACCAGGTCATACTGATATGCCAGAATCGTCAGCGGGTCCACCTCTCCGGCGTGGGCCTTCTCAAGTATATCCAGCCCTCCCTGGGGCATTGAAAACGGGTTATGGCAAAACTCCAGCTGTCCCGACTCCTCGCCTATCTCATACATGGGGAAGTCCACTATCCAACAGAATTCGTATCTCTCCAAATCCATATGTTCAGGGCAGGCCGCGCCGAACTTGTTCCTGAGTACTCCGGCGGCTTTCTGGGCAGTGAGTCTGTCCCCCGCAGTGAGCACCACAAGCGTGTCCGGCTTCAGATTCAGTTCCGCTATAACGCGTTCTTTTATAGGCTGCACAAATTTTGATATGCCTCCGGCTATCTCCCCTTTATCGTCGATCCGGAACCAATATCCTTTCTGTCCTGACTGTACTTCTCCATCTGCTAATATCTTTTCAATCTCTTTTCTGGAACCTTTGAATCCCTCAATAGGTATGGCCTTCACGGTGCTGCCCTCAAATGGTCCGAACCCGCAGTCAGAAAGCAGCTGCGTGGCGTCCCGCAGCGTAAGATCTATTCTCAAGTCAGGTTTGTCGGAACCGTAGATATCCATGGCTTCCAGATACGGTATACGCCTGAACGGAGCTGATGAAGCGATGTTGTACTTACCGTATTTTGCAAAAATCGGCGGAAGTACTTTTTCCAGAACGGAGAACACATCCTCCTGTCCCGCAAAAGCCATCTCCATATCCAGCTGATAGAACTCGCCTGGGGAACGGTCTCCCCTGGCGTCCTCATCTCGGAAGCAAGGAGCTATCTGGAAATATTTATCAAACCCTGAGGCCATAAGAAGCTGCTTAAACTGCTGTGGAGCCTGAGGCAAGGCGTAGAACTTTCCCGGGTGTTTGCGACTTGGAACCAGGTAGTCCCGCGCTCCCTCCGGAGACGACGCCGTGAGGATTGGAGTGGTTATCTCCATAAATCCCTGCTCTGTCATAGCCGAGCGCAGAGCCGCCACAACCTGGCTTCGCAGAACAATGTTCGCCTTAACCTGGGGATTGCGAAGGTCAAGATATCTGTATCTCAGTCTGGCGGATTCGTCAGCCTCCCTACTTCTGTTTATCTGGAAGGGCAGCTCATTATGGCGGCAGCGACCCAGAGTGTCCATGCTTTCCGGTACAACCTCTATGTCTCCGGTCGGCAGGTCAGGATTCTTGCTGGCTCTCTCTCTGACACGGCCCGTAACTGTTATCACAGACTCGCGGTTTATGGCCTTGAAGGCTTTTACCATGTCCTCGCTCTCAGCTACTATCTGCGTAGTTCCGTAAAAATCTCTTATTACGGCAAAAGCAAGGCCGGAACCAACTTCCCTCAAGTTCTCAAGCCATCCCGAAAGGGTAACTTTTTCCCCTGCGTTTTCCATGCGAAGTTCCCCGCAGGTATGGGTACGGAATGAAGTCTCGTTGCTCATCTCTCTCAGCTCCAAAATCATTTTTCTCATCTTACCGGCCGTCTTTAATGGGTTTTACATCCGGCCTGGCCGTCAAAACTGTTTTAATAAATTCCGGCGCATCTCCAAAGGGCACTTTCTTCTGCTCACCGGAATCCATATTTTTAATTGAAACCTGCCCTTCTGCTATTTCGTCCTCACCAATAATGGCCACAAAAGGTACTCTCAGCTTGTCCGCATATGACATCTTTGCCTTAAACTTTTTGTTCTCAGTGTACAGCTGTGTGCGGATTCCAGCTTCCCGCAGGGCAGTGGACAAGGCAACGGAATAGGAAAGTTCCTGAGTCATTGGTATAACCAGAACATCTGCCGGAGGCATACGTTCTTCTGAGAGCATACAGCAGTCGTTGAGTACAAAGAAAAGCCTTGTAAGGCCGATTGATATTCCAACGCCCGGCAATTTCCTGTCGGTGTAATAGCCGGCCAGGTCATCATACCGCCCACCGGAGCAGATTGAGCCCACCTCCGGGTGCGAGAGCATCACGGTCTCATACACTGTGCCTGTGTAATAATCAAGTCCTCTGGCTATAGTCAGATCCACCTTAAAGTTCTCCTGAGGCACACCGAAATCCGCAAGATACCTGGTTACAGTCTCCAGCTCCCAAAGTCCCCTGTCGAATATCTCGTTTCTTCCTCTGTACTCCCCAAGGGCCTCAAGCACCTGCTGCGTTGAGCCGTCAATCTCGGTAAATCTCAGTATATCCCCCGCGTTGCTCTGGGATATGCCCAATTCCTCTGTCAGCAGCTCTCTGACTTTATCAGGGCCTATCTTTTCCAGCTTGTCCACAGTACGCATAATATCTCCGGCCTTATCAGAAAGGCCAAGCATATCGTAAAACCCCGTTAAAAGTTTTCTGTTATTTACCCTTATCACAAATCCGGTAAGTCCCAGCTGAGAAAAGGCCCTATATATAATCGACGGTATTTCGGCCTCGTTATATATTGACAGCTCCCCATCGCCGATAACATCTATGTCAGCCTGGTAGAATTCCCTGAACCGGCCTCTCTGGGCCCGCTCCCCCCTGTAAACTTTCCCTATCTGGAAGCGGCGGAAAGGAAAGGTGAGATTTGCATAATTCATGGCAACATATTTTGCCAGCGGCACTGTAAGGTCAAACCTCAGCGATAAATCGCTGTCGCCTTTTGTAAAGCGGTATATCTGTTTTTCAGTTTCTCCGCCGCCCTTGGCAAGCAGCACGTCGGACGCCTCAATCAGCGGTGTGTCAAGAGCCGTAAAACCATATATTGAGTAGACTTTTCGCAGAATATCAGCAATCTTGTCAAATTTAGCCTGAGCTTCCGGCAGCAGCTCCATAAATCCGGATAAAGTGTGTGGTTTTACCTTTTCCATAATCAAAGTTTCTCCTATCTCATAAAAGGGCTCCCGCCAGACGGCGGGAGCCCCTGTGTACTCTCATTTCTTGGGGTTTACTATATTCCGCCAGTCGAGGAATCCATCCTGGAGGCCCCGGATAAGTACCTCGGCAGTAGCCCCATTTGTCGCAAACGGCACGTTTTGCTGGTCACATAGACGCGATATGGTGTTGACCGAGTCCAACGCCTCCGCACTTTCGCTTGGATCCGCAAAATAGAGCACCATATCAAGCTCATTATAAGATATACGCGCGCCGATCTGCTCATCACCGCCCTGCGAACAGGACAGATAAAGATTTATCGGCAGTCCGGTGGCCTCGGTTACCAGCCGGCCCGTGGTGTTTGTGGCACAGAGATTCTGTAAAGATAAAATGCCGCAGTATGCTATGCAGAATTGAACCATAAGTTCCTTCTTCCTGTCGTGGGCCATAAGCGCAATATTCAAAAACGCCACCTCTTTCTATAAGATATGTATATAAACGGCCTTGCCGTATCCTCTCTTTTCAGTCAGCCCTGAGGCGCCTTGGCAGAGGCACCTTTTCCCCTGTTATGCGCCTGGCTATATCTATAAACTGTCCATAGGCGTATTTAGCGCCAAATCTCATAAGCGGCTTCTCTATATTTGCCGCCAGTTGAACGGAGTCGTCCTCAGAAACTACCCCAATAAGTCTCACACCCACCAGATCGATCGCATCGTCAAGTGTAAGGCCAGATATTCTCAGGGCACGGGGACTCACCCTGTTGATCACAAGCCGGCACTCACAAATGCCAATGTCGTCCAGCTCCTGTACTGTGCGCTGGGCATCTCTCAGGCTGGGCAAATCCACCGTAGTCACAATAAGACCCATGTCTGCTCCCTGGGATGCAAGTCTGAAACCCTGACCCAATCCCGCAGGAGAGTCAGCCAGTACATAGTCAAACTCACTCTTGAATTTGTCCTTAAGTTGGAGGAACTCCAATTGGTCTATGTCCTCGGGCCTCAGGCCAGAGGGCGCCGGCAGAAAATAAAGGCCCTCTATCTCCGGGTGCGGCAACGCAGCTTGGGCCGGTTCTACATCTCCGGAGAGTACATCAGAAAAATCCCACACAGGAGGTTCCGTAAGTCCAAGGACTAAGTCCAGGTTCCGAAGCCCTACATCGCAATCTATGCATAACGTCTTATGCCCCAGCAAAGCCAAAGCCGAAGCCAAAGCCCCTGTACAGGTCGTTTTTCCGGTGCCACCCTTGCCGGACGTCACCACGATATAGCTGCCCATGCTGCCTCCTCTCCCCACGAGGCCCTCTCGTCATTATAAATATAATTATATGTCTACCGAAATATTATATCCGAGAAGGTTAAAGTTTGCAAGAGAAATTGTTAATACCTTCGGTCAAACATATTGACTTTTACAATAATTATTTTAATCTTCACGCTAAAGGCAAAATCAGCTGTTCATAAATCACGAATTGCCTTGATTTCTCTCGTATTTTTAACTGCATTTATACGTCTTATCTACACTTGTCTTCCATTTATTTAAGCGTGAACTTCCATTGCTGTCAAAAATCTTATAAAATTCCCTTGACAAACCACCCATATAGTGTTACACTCCAAATTGGTTAGTGGATACTAACCAATTTAACAGCCCGTCAGTTAGTTATTTCTAACCCTGTTGACAAGGAGGTCTTTTCAATGATGCCGCTGACTATGGCCAGTCAGGGCGAGACAAATGTGATAGCAAAGATAACCGGTAAGGACGAGGTACGTCAGCATTTAGCCGAATTGGGCTTCGTCACTGGAGAACGCGTCACTGTGCTCACTCAGATTGCAGGAAATATGATCCTGGCTGTAAAGGACAGCCGTGTAGCCCTTGATAAGTCAATGTGCAACAGGATTATGGTGGAATGAGGAGGGAAGTATAAGATGAAGACGCTGAAAGATGTAAAGGTAGGCGACACCGTCACGGTTGTCAAACTCCATGGTGAAGGCGCTCTAAAGCGGCGGATTATGGATATGGGCGTTACAAAAGGGACTGAAGTCTATGTTCGTAAAGTCGCGCCTCTGGGCGACCCCATAGAAGTCACAGTCCGCGGCTATGAGCTTTCAATAAGAAAGGGCGACGCTCAAAATATTGAGGTGAGCTGAACCAGTTGTACGCGGTTTTTTACGGGATCTATTTGACTTGAAGTTAGTAGGTTCTAACTTCAAGAATTTAGGAGGAAATGCGAATGGATATAAAAATCGCCCTTGCCGGCAACCCTAACAGCGGCAAGACGACAATGTTTAATGACCTGACTGGTTCCAATCAGAGAGTTGGTAACTGGCCGGGCGTAACAGTAGAGAAAAAAGAGGGCCGGCTCAAAGGCCGCAAAGACGTTATAATACAGGACCTTCCCGGTATTTACTCCCTCTCCCCCTACACTCTTGAGGAGGTCGTCTCCAGGACATATCTGGTTAACGAGCATCCCGACGCAATAATAAATATAGTGGATGGCACCAACATTGAACGCAATCTGTATCTGACCACACAGCTTATCGAACTTGGCATACCTGTGGTAATTGCCCTTAACATGGTCGATCTCGTCCGTAAAAACGGAGATGTAATCGACCTCAACAAGCTGGGTCAGGCCCTGGGATGCGATGTAATCGCCACATCTGCCCTTAAAGGCGAAGGTTCCAAACAGGTAGCGGAGCGGGCGGCTCAGCTTGGCGCGGAGCATAAGGCCGGACAGATGCCGTCAGTTTTCAACGGCAGCGTCGAGCACGCAATTGCCCACATAGAGGAATCCATACAGGGCAAGGTAAACGATCAGTTCCTCCGTTGGTACGCAATAAAACTTTTTGAACGGGATGAAAAAGTCACTGAAGAGTTAAAACTTGACAAGTCCCTTATGGCCCATATAGAGGAGCACATAAAAGACTGTGAAAACGAAATGGACGACGACGCCGAGAGCATCATAACCAATCAGCGTTACGCCTACATAGCGAAAGTGGTTCAATCGGCCGTAAAAAAGAAACATTCAGGGACTAAATTAAGCACATCTGATAAAATAGACAGAATAGTTACAAACCGCATCCTGGCCCTCCCGATATTCGCGGTGATAATGTTCATCATATACTCAATAGCCATGGGCAGCTACCCGTTCTCCATCGGCACAATAGGCACCGATTGGGCAAACGACACCCTTTTTGGCGAGTGGGTCCCGGGCCTCTTCGACAGGCTTCTTATCGGAGCTGGCGATGTTCTGCGGGTGCCTGAATGGTTATACGCCCTTATCCAGGACGGTATAGTCGCCGGCGTAGGCGCAGTTCTGGGCTTTGTGCCGCAGATTCTCGTTCTGTGCCTGCTGCTGTCAATCCTTGAGGATATCGGCTATATGGCCCGTATCGCCTTTATTATGGACCGCATTTTCCGGCGTTTCGGTCTTTCCGGAAAGTCTTTTATTCCGCTGCTTGTGGCCACTGGCTGCGGCGTACCGGGTATAATGTCCACCAGAACCATTGAACAGGACAGGGACAGGAAAATGACAATAATGACCACGGGTTTTATACCCTGCGGCGCTAAGATCCCCATTATCGGCCTGTTTGCAGGAGCCATATTCAATAATTCTCCCTGGATTGCCACCTCTGCTTTCTTCATCGGGATTGCCGCCGTTGTCATTTCAGGAATAATACTTAAGAAGTTTAAAGCCTTTGCCGGCGAGCCGGCCCCATTTGTCATGGAATTGCCCCCTTACCACGCGCCATCAGTCGGCAACGTGCTCAGGGCAACCTGGGAGCGCGGTTGGTCCTTTATTAAGAGAGCCGGTACAGTAATTCTTATCTCTTCCATCGTTCTCTGGTTCCTCCAGAGCTACGGCAATGTAAACTACGGCGTTGAAGGCGCCAGCTTCCAATTCGGCGCTGTAGACGACAACAACCATTCTCTGCTGCGTTACATAGGCGACGGAATCGCCTGGATCTTCTATCCCCTTGGATGGATTGGCGATATGGCCTGGAAAGCGGCTGTGGCAACAGTTACCGGCCTTATTGCCAAGGAAGAAGTTGTTAATACTTTTGGTGTTCTCTATAATTACGCAGGTGAAGTCGACCTTATGGATGACTCCAGCCCCATATGGGCAGCCGTCAGAGGCGACTTTGGTCCCATAACAACATACAGCTTTATGGTATTCAATCTGCTCTGTGCGCCGTGCTTTGCGGCGATGGGCGCCATCAAACGTGAGATGAACAACGGCAAGTGGACTCTCGCGGCAATCGGATGGATGTGCGGCTTTGCTTATGTTGCCGCCCTCATAACATATCAGATTGGCGGTCTGTTCACAGGCGAGGCTACTTTCGGAGTATTTACTGTAATAGCCTTTATACTCCTTGCCGGAGTTATCTACCTGATGGTCCGCAAAAATCCCTATAAAGAGGACGTAATACGTCTCTCTGGAAAGCACGCGGCCAATGTTTGAGTTTATTGCTGACAACATTGTCACTATCGTGACATGTGCAGTACTCGCACTGATAGTCGCTGCAATTATCGTAAAGCTTGTAAGGGACAAAAAACATCACAGATCATCCTGTAGTTGCGGCTGCGGAAGCTGCCCCAACTCAGAGTTCTGCCATAAAGACCGCTGACTCGCAGATTTCTTCTCTCTTACTTACTACTAGTACCTCCATTTCTTCACAAAAAAATACCTTCAAATACCTTCAAAACCTCAAAACCTTCAAATACCCTCACAGCGGTCATATGAGAGCGGGGAAGCGATTATCGCTTCCCCGCTCTGCGTTTTGGACTGTGTCGACATGCTGAAATAAATTCATCGATTTTGTTTCAAAGAAGCAGACTAAAGTGCGCCTCTTTGGGGCGATCCTTTCCCTGTTCTTGTGCCGGCGCGCGCCTGTCCAAACACGGTATTAAACTTTTTGCCGATGCGGCAAAACTCCCGCAGAGAGCTTTCTGAACTTTTTATCTGTATTAATATTGGTAAAGGTGCTTTTTCCACGGTCTGCGCGACCTTTTCCAGCGATCGATAATAGACAAAGTTCATAAGATGGCATCGGGATCATAAGTATGGTATAATAGCTGTAAAGGAGCCAAAACGCATTATTTAAGGAGGCTATTATGAACGGGACTGTCAATCTCATTATAGGTATTCTTATTCCCTTCGCCGGAACAGCGTTGGGCTCTGCACTTGTATTCCTTCTAAAGGGAAATATCCGTCAGAGCATACACAAATTTCTGCTGGGGTTTGCCTCAGGGGTAATGATCGCCGCCTCCGTATGGTCCCTAATCATTCCAGCTATAGATATGGCTGACAGTCAGGGAATTATACCATGGGTTCCCGCAGCCGTTGGATTCCTCCTGGGCATATTTTTTCTTTTGATTCTTGACTCGATTGTCCCTCACCTTCACATGGGCTCCGATAAACCTGAAGGTCTCCATTCCAGTGCTGGGCGTTCAACCATGCTTGTTCTGGCAGTTACTCTTCATAATCTGCCCGAGGGTATGGCCGTGGGGGTGGTCTTCGCCGGAATGCTCACAGGCAATACCGGCATATCCCTGGCGGCGGCTTTTGCCCTTTCCATAGGTATAGCTCTTCAAAATCTCCCTGAGGGTGCAGTTATTTCAATGCCCCTGGCGGCCGGAGGCATGAAAAAGGGCCGGGCCTTTATGATGGGTACGCTTTCAGGCGCCGTTGAGCCTGTAGGCGCTGCACTGACTGTTTTGCTCTCCGGTCTTATAACCCCGATTCTGCCTTATATACTCTCCTTTGCAGCGGGAGCCATGATATATGTGGTTGTAGAAGAGCTCATCCCAGAATCGCAGGCTGGGGAACACTCAAATATAGGTACCATAGGCGCCGCATTTGGCTTCGTGCTCATGATGATCCTCGATGTGGCGTTGGGATAAAAAAAGTAAGGATGGCGTTCTCTTCCTGGAGCGCCATCCTTGACTATAATATTATCAATGCAGCTACATAAAACCTTCATTTAATCAGATCCAAATACAGCTCTACAGCCGTTGCCATAACTGCATCTGGAAAATCATATCCCTCGGTGTGGAGTTCCGGGCAATCTTCCCCTGCGCCTATTTCAAAAAATGCGCCGGGGATTATCTTTGTATAATGGCCAAAATCCTCAGAGCTGCGCCTGGGCTCCGGCATCTCCCTTATGGGTATCCCCTGTGCCGCGCATATCCGGCGTATTTTGTCGTTGCAGGCTTTGTGGGAGACGGTGTTGGGAAAAGTGTCGCAATAACTTATATCGAGATCAAGGCCATATCTCTCCGCCAGATTCCGGGCCATCCTGTTTAAATTGCCAAGCAGGCGCTTCAGCTCTTCCTCATATTCCCCACGCACAGTTAAAAGAAGTTTTCCCCTGCTGGCCTGTATGCCAAAAGCTCTTTCTCCTATATCCACCTGAATAATCGTAGCCATGACAAGTCCTCTATACTCACCGCCCTTCTGAAGTTGTCCCAAATCAGTTATAATCTCCGCAATCGCATATGCCGGATTGCGGCCAAGTTCGGGCATACTGGCGTGGGACGGCGTTCCCCGAAAGTCAAATATAACCCCTGTGGAGCCGCAGTACACTGTTCCGTCCCGCACCTGGACGGTTCCCAGTGGGATGCCGGGGCGGTTATGAAAGCCGTAAATCTCCCCGACGCTCTCAAGCTCCAGAAGTTTGCAGCACTCCGCCGCTCCCTCCCCTGTCTCCTCGGCGTGCTGAAAAAGGAAGAACACGTCTCTGTCAGCGCCGTGGCGGTCAACCTCCATGGCAAATGCGGCAAGACTGGCAGCGTGTCCGTCATGGCCGCACTTGTGTCCCACACCCTTTACAGTCGAAGCGTATGGCCTGTCCAATTTATCCTCAATTGGAAGGGCGTCAATATCAGCCCTGAAGGCGATGGCCGGACGCTCTGTCCCTGACCTACATGCGGCGTAGAACCATTTGCCCATGTCTCTTATCTCAAGCCCTGAAGTATTTTCCCGAAGAAACTCCATTATCCTGTTTTTTGTCGGGATTTCAAAGCCTGACAACTCAGGATGAGCGTGCAGCTCATGCCTCAGCGCGATGGCCTTTTGAAAAATATCCATGTCCATGTGTATTCCTCTGTTTGCGCTCAGTCTTAAGCGAAGTATTTAATCGCTTATTGCATATATCACTTTACCATATGTGCAGACGCCCTACAATACTCAGACTGTATCTGTCTGACAGACTCCGCAGATGTACCGCTTTTTTATAAATCTCTCCGTTAAAATATGCTCGTGCACTCGATATATGCACAAGCGTATTTTCCTCTCTTGAAAACATTCAGCTATATAGAGTACAATATTTCATAATGTAAAAGCATATCAGAAAAATTATCGAAAATCAGTCAGAAAGATATCCGGTTTCATAAAACCGAACTATACTTTTCCGGCACTATTATATATAAGCGGCGCCGGAAGGGGTGGGCAACTGGATATGACTTTTTTTAAATTTCTCCATCTCTGTCTTCAACTGGACGCAGAGAAAAACACCTCGCCGTATACAGTCCTTAAAATCATAGGGGGTATGCTAAATGAAAATGGAGCAAGAGAAATTAGCGAAATTAATCGAAAAATGCCGTCAGGGGGACAGCTCGGCCCAGGAATCACTGATAATGCTGACCCAGGACAGGGTATATTACCACTGCCTGAAAATGATGAAAAATGAGCAGGACGCCCAGGATGCTGCTCAGGATGTCCTGATTACCATGATAACAAGTCTTAATAAGCTACGGGACCCAGCGGCTTTCTGGGGTTGGGTCAACGGCATAACGGCTAACCGATGCAAACACCTCCTGACCAGTCCCCACAAAGAATGGCAGATTCCCGAGGACGAAGACGGCGACTCCATGCTGGACAGTATGGAGAACATAGACGACAGTATCGTCCCTGATAAAGCTCTGGACAATGAGGAAACACGCCGCATGATAGTCGGGCTTGTGGATGAGCTGCCTCCTGAGCAGCGCATGAGCGTCTTGTTCTATTACTACGATGAGATGAGCGTCAGGGACATCGCCCAGGCTATGGGCGTAAGCGAAGGCACTGTAAAAAGCCGCTTGAATTACGCCCGCAAATCAATAAAAAACGGCGTGGAGGAGTACCAGCGCCAGGGCATCAAGCTCTACGGCGCGAGCCCCATCGTGCTTCTGGTCTATTTCCTGCGGAAGGACGCGGAATCGGCCGCCCTGAGCAGCATTGCCAAATCTTCTCTGGTCAGCAGCGTCATGGCAAAAGCGGGCCTTACAATGAAGGGCGCGGCAGGGGCCTCTCTTGGCTCATCAGGCGCCGCTGCCGCGGCAGGAGGGGCGGCAAAGGCCGTGTCTTCCAAAATAATAGCCGCCGTTCTGGCCGGCGCCGTGGCTTTAGGCGGTATTTCCGCAGGCGTCGCCGCCCTTGTAAACCACGGCGGAGACTCCGGTGCGCCGGATCAAACCATCATTGAGGACGGCGACGCCGGAGACGGCCTCAATGCCGCCGGCACCTCCGCCGTCGGTTTTTCAGGCGGCGTGAGTATAGACGCGGACCTATACGGCGCCGCGCTTGTGGCGCCTGACGGCTCATACTGGATGTGGGGCGCGCCGAATTACGGCACAGATGAGGAGGGCGGCCCATATTACGCCGTCCCTGAGAAAATTATGGAGGGTGTAATGGACGCTGACATCTCCATAAATTCCCAGGCCGTTTTGACGGCCAACGGCAACATGTCTATTGAGTTCTGGGACGGCAGTACAGTAGACGGCCTTGCAACTGGGCTTGAAAATGTAGTGTCCATGGAAAACGGAGGTTATTCATTCGCCGCCATCGATGGCACCGGCTCTCTGTGGGTCTGGGGCGCAAACTCATTGGGAGAGCTGGGCACAGGCACCACAGATTTTATCAACGAACCTGTGAAAATCATGGACAATGTTGTCCAGGTCAGCTTTGGCTCAACACACACCGCGGTGCTGCAGGCGGACGGCTCACTGTGGACATGCGGCGACAACGGGTACGGCCAGCTGGGGGACGGCACCGCCAACGGATCCCTCACTTTCATTAAGGTCATGGACGACGTGGCCCAGGTCTCCTGCGGCAACTCCTTTACGCTAATTTTGAAAACAGACGGCTCCGTGTGGGCCTGTGGTACAGACTTCTACTCGGGACAGCTGGGTCCCGAGACAGACAGCGATTCTTCCCTCGCCCCCCTTAAGATAATGGATGACGCCGTATTCATAGATACCAGCGACAGCCACTGCGCCGCAATCAAGTCCGACGGCACCTTGTGGACCTGGGGCGGCAACGGCGACGGCGAGCTTGGCACAGGCATGAAACCTGAGTGGTACGACGATATAAACCCATTTTACCAGTCAGCAGAACCGGTTTACGTTATGGACCAGGTGGCCGCTGTGGGCTGCGGGCGCAGCTTTACAATAGCCGTACGGGCCGACGGGACAGTGTGGGCCTGGGGTACAAACGAGAATGGCCAGATGGGCGCCGGAGCAGAGTTGGAGAGCTCCGACGTGCCGGTGCAGATCAGCCTTACTCTTGAGGATGTAGGGCAGCTGCCCTGGGATGAGGAAAACGCTTCCTATTCCACAGTGACCGATCCTGCCGGCCCAGAGCCCATTGCTCCTGCTGAGGACCTGGAAGGGGCATATACCGCGTACCTGGCTCATCTCCGGGAAAATCGTACGCTGATAGACCAGTACGCCGATTGGTTCTCCTATGCGGGAGAGATAAAATCAGTGGCATTGGTGGACATAATGGGCGATGCCACTCCAGAGATGATATACATGGATATGGACCCTCAGTACACATCTGACGGATACATGAATATCCTCACTTACCAGGATGGAGAAGTAGTCAATCTCTACCGCCAGCTTGTGGACGTCAATGCCGGCGGCGGATACCCCTTTGTGCTTTACCAGGCATCTGACAGCCGGCAACTCTATTACTGGTCTCAGTACTACATAGGCGACGGCCAATACCCGGTCCTCTGCCAGCGCGTTTTTGAAGAAGCTGGCGGGCTCCTGCAGGTGCAGGAAGTTATGAGCGGCAACGGCTATCTCACATTAAACGGCCAGGAGATAAGCCGCGGGGAGTATGACAGCATCAGGGAGACTATACCAACAGAGCATATAGATGTAATAATGAGCAACTACACCGACGTTGACGGTAGTAGTTTCCAGTTCCGCTACAATGACGTCCCAGCGATGACTGCCGACGAAGCCGAGGCGTATCTCACCGATGCCCTGTCCCAGCCGTAAGCTGCAAAGTTTTCAGAAAAATTTTTATAAAATATAAAACCGTTTGGGATTCTCCAGGCACTATATAACATAACAAAAAAACGGAGGGTTCCAAAATGAAGAAAATATCCATCATAGCAGCAACAGTTCTCGCGTTGCTCTGTCTGGCTTCCTGCGGGGCAGAGCACTGTGCAGAGTGCGACAGAGAAGTCTATAAAGACGGCCTGTGTGAATATCATTACAGCCTTAACGCGGCGGAAGGTATTATAGATTCCGCAGCCGATGAGCTGATTGGTTCAATCCTGGGCTGATCGGGCAAAACTCATTCTGATCTCACCTCTGACCTGTATCAGTCTGATATCAGTAATCCAGAGGAAAACTACACTTTGGTTCTGCACAAGGAGGACAAAACATATGAAAAAAGCTGGAAAAGCTCTCTCCATACTATTCGCAATCATTCTTTTGACCGGCGCCATTGGCATAAGCGCCATGGCCGCGCCGCTGCAGTTTACCGACGTACCCGCAGGCGCATATTTTTATGACGCAGTTGTCTGGGCCGCAGAAAATAATATCACCAACGGCACCTCAGACAGCGAGTTCTCACCAGAGGACACAGTAACCCGCGCCCAGGCCGTCACCTTCATCTGGAGGGCCATGGGCGAGCCGTCCCCCAAATCCACGTCTTCTCCCTTTTCTGATATCACCAATTCAGGGCTATATTACTATAGAGCGGTGATATGGGCAAAAGAGCAGGGTATTACCAACGGTATTGAGGGCGGAAAATTCGGTCCTAAGGACACCCTGACATACGACCAGATATTCGCTATGCTGTGCAGGGCCGCAGGAGGGGTGTCCCTGGGGTCTCAATGGTCATCCCAGGCTGTAAGTTGGGCCCAGTCCCATGGTATCGCCGATGGAATCAGTTTCAGCGCCAAGGACGCCTGCCCAAGGTCAGATGTTGTATACTGTCTTTGGAAACAGCTGTCTAATACTTTAAGCGACGACACACCTGATAAAGACGTTCAGGAAGAAGACACCGATAACAGTTCAAAAGAACAGGACAGGGAAGACGGCCAATACACCGGTGCCGCCGATCTGACCGGAGCCCGTGCCGCTCTGGAGACGGCTTTCTATAATCTCGTCTCCTCTATCGACGTCAGCGCATATAACATCGAATCATCCGCTCTTGAGGCTCTGGCCGCCGATGTAATGAACGTGCCGGGTTACGAGAATTACTACGGCATAACTAAATACTGGTGTCCTGAGGCGGAGGGAAAAACAGCAAAGACGTTGCAGGTGTGGTACCAGAACTATGATCTGGAGAAACTCCAGGCCCAGCGCAGCGCAGTCAGCAGAATTGTATCAGAAGTTATCTCTTCCGGTATGAGCGACTACGACATTGCAAAGGCGCTCCACGATTACCTTGTTCTCAATTGCGCCTATGACTCACGTTACTACACCGGAGATATCCCCAGCGTATCGCACACGGCCTACGGCGCCCTGATCCTGGGCACCGCAGTATGCGATGGATACGCCAACGCCTATCAGGCGCTGATGGAGGCCGCCGGCGTGCCCTGTCAGGTGGTCACCGGATATGCCCGCGGCGGCCACGCCTGGAATATTGTCCAAATAGACGGCCAGTGGTACCATGTGGATGCCACCTGGGATGATCCTACGCCAGATAAAGCCGGATACATACGCTACGACTACTTCCTGTTAAGTGATTCCGCCATCGGAAAAGACCACTCCAATTGGAAAGCCAACTACAGCTGCACCAGCACAAAATACGACAATGCCGACTTGCCGTCCACAGACGAGCAGGAGGAGCAGAAGGAGCAGGCTGAGCAGGAGGCAAAACTCCAGGCAATCACCGACTACTGCCTCCAGGCAGCGGCAGATCTCCCGCTGAACACTCAGGAGCAGCTTTTAGCCGCCAGCGACGATGTCCTGAGGGAAAACACTTACAGCTACATTTACTTTGACAGCAGCCAATACACCAGTTCAGAGCTGATACGCGCCTTTGACCGCACCAGAGAAGCTATGGCTTTGGCTTACCCTGATTATAAGCTCACTTCAATTGATTCAATGAGCTATTTGATAAACAGGCTTGACGTCCGTGAGGAGATAAACCGCCGCACCGAACTTGCAACTCAGGAGAGAAACCAGCGGGTAACCGAGATCTGCCAGATTATCCAAGCGGCCATTGAAGGCAGCTCCACGTACCAGATTAAGTGCCCTGTCTCAGGCTACACTTTCTCAGAGATAAGGTTGGCCGTCAATACCATGAATAAGGATGGGTACAGTTTCGGAAGCTATACAAGCGATGACTACAGAATCACAAGCTATTCCAGCGCCAGCGTAAATATTTTAAATTATAAGTTCCAATAAAATATAGTCAGGACCACCCGTAAAACGGGTGGCCTGCTCTACCCCTATAAGGGGCTAATATTGGCCGCGCCTCAAGGCGCGGTGAAACGGTCTGCCGACCGCATACTCTTACAAGCGGCCCCACCAAGTGGG
>CALWYO010000092.1 GCA_944385785.1 uncultured Oscillospiraceae bacterium
CTGCCGCAGTAGTATCGCCTGTGGGACAGATTGAGTATGAGGGTAAAGCTCTGAAAATTGGAGACGGCGGTATTGGCGAACTGACACAGAAACTTTACGACGAGCTGACAGGTATTCAGTGGGGAACCCGCCCTGACACTCGGGGATGGACTGTGAAAGTCTGCGACTGAAAATATATTATTAATACTTGGAAAGCCCATGTGAAAACATGGGCTTTTTATTTTATTGTCTTGACAATAAAATAATATACTCATATAATATTGATATTAAAATGATATCAATTTGGAGGAATGAAAATGCAAGGCAAGACTATTGAGGAAAAGGCGATTACTCCGAAAAGTGGGGGAACAATGCTGTTTTTGCTGATAATTTGTTTGTTAATTTCAGTAGCAGTATTTGTTTTTTCAGTAATTTGTATAACAAGTGGGGAAGGAGTACTCGGAGGCGTGTTGATGGCGGTTGGGATAATAGGATGGGCACTGATTCCTATCCTTATGGCCGGACTTAAAATTGTCAAACCCAATGAAGCCCGAGTGCTGACGCTTTTTGGTAAATATTATGGGACTATCAAGGAGCCTGGTTTCTACTATGTAAATCCATTTTGCACCTCATTCAGCCCTACATATAACGCTTTGAAATCAGAGGCTGCCAGAAAAGCTGCGGAAGCAGAGCAGCAGGGACGCGTATATGTTGCAACAGTAAATGCAGGAAAGGCAATATCTTTAAAAACACAGGCCTTTGATAACAGGCGGCAGAAGGTAAACGATGTTCTGGGCAACCCGATAATTATTGGTGCAGTTGTAATTTGGCGTGTAGCCGATCCCACAAAAGCTGTGTTTGCAGTTGAGAATTACAGCGAATTTCTAAGCATACAGGCTGACTCCACAGTTAGAAATATTGCAAGATTGTATCCATATGATACATTCGACGATGAGGGGGACGAGGGTGCAGGTGAAAAGACTCTCCGCGGCAGTTCCATAGAGATAGCCGACAGTATGCGAGGAGAACTTCAGAAGCGTGTAGAGGACGCAGGACTCATTATTGAAGAGGTGCGTATAACCCATTTGGCATACGCGGAGGAAATTGCCGCGGCGATGCTTCAGCGCCAGCAGGCTGCGGCTATAATATCCGCACGTCAGAAAATTGTTGATGGAGCCGTTGGCATGGTTAAGATGGCTATTGACCGATTGGGAGAAGACGAGATTGTAATTCTTGACGAAGAGCGGAAAGCGGCAATGGTGTCGAACCTGTTGGTTGTTCTCTGCGGCAATAAAGACGCGCAGCCTGTTGTAAACAGCGGCTCCATATATTGAGTTAAATTATGGATGTAAAAGAACGAGAGGAACGGCTCCAGGAGCGTATCCGCAAACTTGACGAGATGGAGCGCAGGGTAAAAGAGCGTGAGAAGAACCTTAAAGCCGCTGAGAAAGCTAAAAAGCAAGTGCTGCTGCGCCTATCTCCCAATCTATGGGATGAAATTGCAGCTTGGGCTCAAGAAGATTTTAGATCCATAAACGGGCAGATAGAATATCTGCTTACTGAAGCCGTACGTAGAAGAAAGAAGAGCGATGGATGATACCTGGCACCCCGATGTAAAAAGTGAAATATTATAGGAGTCCGCCGGCCCGAAATGTACAGGGCCGGCGGACTTCTATAATGACATACTGGGGCTCTGTGTTGACATATATCCCAAAAAGATATATTATTATGAGAGACGATATATCGTGACACGATATATCGGGAGGTGAGAATGTGGAGGGAAACCAACCAATGACAGAGGCGATGTACTATGTGCTTCTGGCTTTGATGCGGCCGGATCACGGCTATGGCATTATGCAGCGTATTAAAGATATAACGGGAGGACGTGTGGTAATGGGGCCTGGAACTCTTTACGGTATACTCACCCGTTTGAAGAGAGAAGGACTGATAGTTCTTCAAGAGGAATCAGAGAGGAAAAAGATTTATGAGATAACAGATGCCGGACGTCAGGCGCTTTTGGCCGAGTACAGGCGCATAAAACAGCTGGCTGCAGATGGAGCCATATTGGAGGGGGAAATATGAAAAGACGGTATGCAATCCATCCAGGCGACTACGCCATAGGGGAAAATGAGAAATTTTACTCAGATATGGCTGCAAAGGGTTGGCGACTTGTAAAGCGGGGCACACATCTCAGTAGATTTGAAAGGTTTGAGCCGGAAAAGGTGCTATACAGAATAGAATTGGCATCCCCAGATCTATTTGAGGGAACAGAGTTACCGGAAGATAAGCTGGCAATTTTTGAAGAGTGCGGCTGGGAATTTGTCACCAGCTGCGGACTAATAAATGTATTTAGGACAAAAGAGGGAAGCGGAGCTCCAGAATTTTATATGGAACCCGAACAGCAGGCAATGACTTTGAAAGGGCTCCGACGCAGCTACCTGGTGGGAATAATATCCTCATTGCTGATAGTTGCCTTTTATGTCCTGATAACAGCGTCGGTGGGAGGGTATTCCTCGCTGGGCAATGCTCTGGATTCAGCGTTTGTGTCATTGGTGGAGTATACGGCACTTATAGCCTTTTACACCTTTTTTATGATATGGGGGATTTATACAACTATATATGGAGCTGTAAGGACAGGACTGCTATATAGGAGGCTAAAAAAAGGGAGGCCTCTGGATCATTCTCCCCAAAAACGTAGATTAGCCCACAAGTCAGTCAACGTGGTCTGCGGTGTTTTGTGTTCTTTGATGTTAGTTATGCTCCTGGCGCAGTTTGTGTTTGAGGAGAAGATGCCGCTGCCGGAGATATCTGACGGTCCGTATGTGACGCTGGAAGAGCTGGGGCACACCGGCTGGCGCGACGATCCGATGGGTAATGAGGCACAGGTAATATATTCAAATTCCATCCTTGCCGAGCACTGGGATGTAAATGAGTATATTGAAGGAGAGAAAAATGCCTGGATATACGAGGACATATATAGACTGCGTATCCCAGAGATGGCGGATTTATTTGCCAAAGCTATTGTAGCTAATGCCACTTTTTCTGAAAGTGAAGATTTTCGAGAAATCACTGTCCCAGGAGCGGACTGGACTCGCTATACGCGCCTTGAGACGGTGGCGGTATATGGTCAGTATGTTATATATATCACATATAGCCCAGAACCATATAGCGATGATAATATATCCGCAGCTATTAAGGCAGTAGAGGCTATATTAGACAATATTAAACGGCTGCAAACGTAAAAGGGATATGTAAAACGGCTATAGGGGAGTATTTTTTAAAAAATCGGTTGCAATGGTCACAGTAATGTATTAAAATCTAAAAGGCTACTTTTTCTTGGAGGTAACAATAAAATGAAAAGGACGTTTGCAACAGCGGAACAGTTTGCCGCGATAGCGGAAGAGTATGGAACCCCCGTTCACATCTATGATGAGAAGGGAATAAGGGAGAACGCCCGAAAACTTTATAAAGCGTTTTCCTGGAACAAGGGATTCAAAGAGTACTTCGCTGTCAAGGCAACGCCTACACCAAAGATAGTGAACATACTTAAGGAGGAGGGCTGCGGAGTTGACTGCTCGTCTCTCACTGAGCTTATGCTCAGCGAAAGGTGCGGACTTTCCGGCAGCGACATAATGTTTTCGTCTAACGACACTCCGCCTGAGGATATGATAAAGGCCCGGGAATTGGGCGCGTACATAAATCTGGATGACTACACTCATGTTGAGTTTCTCAACAATCTGTGCGGAATACCTGAGACTATCTGCTGCCGCTATAATCCAGGCGGTGTATTTTCAGTTGCCAACCAGATTATGGATAACCCCCACGATGCAAAATACGGCATGACAAAGGGCCAGATGAAGAGCGCATATCGTGACTTAATGGCATTGGGAGCCAAACATTTCGGAATACACGCTTTCCTTGTAAGCAATGCGGTATTTAACGAGTATTACCCGATGATGGCCAAAATCCTCTTTGAGCTGGCTGTTGAACTCCATCGGGATACTGGGGCACATATTAAGTTTATAAATCTGTCGGGAGGTATAGGCATACCGTACTATCCGGATCAAATGCCGGCGGATATTGACGTTATAAGTCAGGGAGTTCGCCAGCAGTTTGAGCAGATACTCGTACCTGCCGGTATGGGAGACGTGGCGATATTTACAGAACTTGGCCGTTATATGCTGGCTCCCTATGGCTGCCTGTTGACCCGCGCCATACATGAAAAGCACATATACAAGGAGTACATAGGCGTTGACGCCTGTGCCTGCAATCTTATGCGTCCGGCCATGTATGGGGCATACCATCATATCACGGTTGTGGGTAAGGAAAACATGCCCTGTGACCACCTTTATGATGTAGTAGGGTCCCTCTGCGAAAATAACGATAAATTTGCAATTGACAGGGAGCTGCCTAAAATAGACATGGGTGACCTGCTTGTTATACATGATACGGGTGCTCATGGGCATGCTATGGGATATAACTATAATGGTAAACTCCGCTCTGCTGAAGTACTTTTGAAGGAAGATGGATCCACGGAGCTTATACGCCGTGCTGAAACGCCGGATGATTATTTCGCTACGATGATATTCTAATTATTTCTTGGCATTATTGTGTCTTGCCTGGAATAATGGAGATTGCCGAACAGCCGCAGTTAAACGTGACGATCGTTTACTGTGGCTGTTTCTATATATTTATAATCCGGCTGTGTACAGAGATTGGAGAGCTACGGCATAAACTTTACTACAGTATGCGTCCATCGGTGGATATTGTTACCACCTGCCAGGGAATGAACTTTCCGCTGGACTGAAGAGCAACTTTAACTGCATTTTCCAGACCGCCGCAGCAGGGCACCTCCATACGTACAATCGTGACGCTTTTTATATTGTTTCGGCCTATTATCTCACTTAATTTTTCAGAGTAGTCAACCATATCGAGTTTTGGGCAGCCAACCAGAGTTACATGTCCATGCATAAAGTGCTGATGAAAATTAGCGTACGCATAGGCAGTGCAGTCGGCGGCAATAAGCAGCTTGGCTCCTTCAAAATATGGCGCGGATGTAGGGGTCAGTTTTATCTGCACGGGCCATTGGGCCAGTTGGGATTCGGCACAATTTGCATGCGTTGGTGCGGGGTTAGCTGTCGGATTCCGAATAAGCACACGGTTGGCAGATCCTGGGCAGCCAGCGTGATTGTGAATTTCGACTTTTTCTTTATTTTCAATTACTGCCTGCTGGCTGTAAGCGGCGGCTTCACGCTCTTCAAATGATATGGCCTCTTCAGGACATGCAGGGAGGCAGTCTCCCAGACCGTCGCAATAATCCTCTCTGAGCAGTTTGGCTTTTCCATCAATCAGGCCGATCGCCCCCTCGTGACAGGCTTGCACGCATAGTCCGCAGCCGGTGCATTTTTCTTCGTCAATTTTGATTATTTTTCGTATCATCCAAACAGTCCTCCTTATACTCTTCAATTCTGAATACATTCATTACATCGCTGTCAGGACAGCAAAAACGGATATCCCCATCTACCGAGCGAGGCGGAGTGCCGCCATAACGCAATATATCGATGTATGGAAATGCAACGTGCATTGCCATTGGGCAGAGCTCCCCGCGCTGTGTATCATAGTCAAAAGAGTCACCCACTTTATGCCCTCTGTGACATGGATAGTCGCCTTTGTGCTGGACAAGGGTAATTTTTATTTTTGGTTTCATATTATCCCCGCTTACTGGCTGTTGATTTTTCACGTTAATTATAGTAAAACTTTTATAAAGATGAAGTTGTATTTACAACAGAATAGGTGGATAATGAGAGAATTCATAGAACTTTTAAAAAATTCTGTGTTATTTGAAGGTACAGAAGAGCATGAAATCATATCAATGCTGAAGTGCCTGCAAGGAAAAGAGAAAAAGTATGATAAGGGAGAGTATGTGCTACGAGCTGGAGAGATGTCTGCGAGTGTATCAATTTTGTTGAAGGGACGGCTGTTAATACAGAATGATGACTACTGGGGCAATAGGAGCATAGTAAACAGCATAGGCCCTGGAGAGATTTTTGGCGAGGCGTATGCTGTCCCAAGCAGCAAAACGGTATTGAATGATGTAGTTGCCCAGGAGCAGAGTCTTATAATGACTTTTGACCTGAGCAAAATATTGACTACATGTCCTGCAGCCTGCCAGTTTCACTCCCGGATAATAAAGAATCTGTTCTTTGCCGTGTCCAAAAGGAACCAGCTGCTGGTTGAAAAACTTTGGCACATCTCGCGGCGCACTACAAGAGAGAAATTGATATCCTACCTCTCTCAGGAGGCTGCACGTAATGGCAGCAGTAGTTTCACAATACCATTTAACAGGCAACAGTTGGCAGACTTTCTGTCTGTGGATAGAAGTGCAATGTCAGCAGAGTTGGGAAAAATGCGTGATCAGGGGCTTATCGAGTTTGAACGCAATAGGTTTACTTTACTGAATAAATAATAGATAAGATAGTTACAAACCTTATGTGTGCTATAATGTTTAGCGGGAGGTGTAGATTGTGCAGCAACTTACTGTGGGCCAAATGGCCAAGCTGAACCATATTTCTGAGCAAACTCTGAGACTTTACGACCGCATAGGGCTCTTCTCACCTGCCCACAGGGGAGAGAACGGCTACAGGTACTATGATATAAAACAAAGCGCCCTTCTGGATATAATACAATATATGAAGAGTCTGGGAATCTCCCTGAAAGATATAAAAAAGCAGCTTGAAGGCAGGGATCTGACTATGATTGAATCTGCCCTGCGCGAAAAGCAGCGCCAGACGGAGGAGGAGATCAAACGCTTGAAAACGCAGCGAAGGGCGTTGGAGAGAACTATTGAGAGCTTTTCGCGGTATCGAAGCGCGCCGCCTGATGGCACTCTTCAAATGGAATACATAGGGCAACGGCAGATGTATGTTGTGGATACGCGGGTGAACTTCTATGATTACGATTTTGAACATTATGAGAACTCACTGCGAAGGCTCCAGGACAGTCTTGTCAAGGACGACCTTCCGCAGATATACTTCTGCAATGCGGGGACAATACTTAACCGCGAGAACTTTCTGGCCTGCAAATTCTACTCCACCAGACTGTTTGTTTTTGTTGACCGTGAGTTTGTACCCGAATCATTGACTACTACTGTACCGGCTGGAAATTATGCCTGTATATACTGTGACGATTTTTATAAAGAGAAAGCGTATATTTCGAGACTCAGGGCTTATATTAATGAAATTGGATATGAGGTCTGTGGTGATTATATTTGTGAGTCAATAGCCGACATACCTGTTGCCAAGACTGATTCCAGAGGCATGTATCTCAGGCTACAGGTACCGGTAAGATTTCGTTAAAAAAATATCAAAATAACTCTTGACCTTATACCAAATATAACCTTTATAATGTGAGTATAAAAAGGGGAGCACAGTTCCTCAAGTTATGAAAGGAAGGTATAATTATGGTCAATCTCGAGAAAATTCGTGTAGTTCAGTATGGTTGCGGGAAAATGAGTAAATATATCCTCCGGTATCTGTTTGAAAAGGGCGCGGAAATTGTCGGCGCCATTGATACAAACCCTGAGATTGTGGGTATGGATGTGGGAGATTATGCAGGACTTGGCGTAAAACTCAATGTGCCTATTCGCTCTGATGCAGATGCGGTGCTTGATGAGTGCGATGCCGATATCGCTGTTGTGACGCTTTTCAGCTTTATGAGCGATGTGCTGCCGCATTTTGAAAAGTGCCTTTCCAGGGGAATTAATGTTGTGACGACCTGCGAAGAGGCCATCTATCCGTGGACTACTTCTGCGGCTATTACAAATAGGCTGGACAAGCTGGCCAAAGAGAATAACTGTACTATCACAGGAACTGGAATGCAGGATATTTTCTGGGTTAATATGATTGGCGCCGTTGCAGGCGGCGTACACAACATTAAGAGAATTGAGGGTGCTGTAAGCTACAATGTTGAGGACTATGGTCTGGCCCTCGCTAAAGCTCATGGCGTTGGCCTGACGCCGGAAGAGTTTGAAGCTCAGATAGCCCATCCTGAGACTATAGATCCGTCATACGTTTGGAACTCAAACGAGGCGCTGGCAAATAAGCTGGGGCTTACAATAAGTTCAATAAGTCAGAAGTGCGTTCCGTATTTCTACGACACAGACCTTTGGTGCGGGACCACGGGAGAGACTATTAAGAAGGGCAACTGCATCGGCATGAGCGCTGTGGTTACCACGGAGACTTTCCAGGGTGTAACAATCGAGACCCAGTGCATTGGCAAAGTATATGGCCCTGATGACGGCGATATGTGCGATTGGAAGATTATTGGCGAGCCCGATACGGAATTCCATGTAGTAAAGCCGGCCACGCCTGAGCACACCTGCGCTACACTTGTAAACAGGATACCTACAATACTCAATGCCCCTGCCGGATATATAACAGCAGAGAAGCTGGAAGATGTTGGGTATCTCACATATCCAATGAATATGTACGTTGACTGATTTGTGAATTGAAAAGGAGAAGAAAGGACGAATGTCCTTTCTTCTCCTTTTTGTTTATACATATTCTTACAACTAGGAAGAAACAAAAGTTTCTTGCATTCGCTGTAGAAATAGCTCGGCCGCAGGAGAAAAGATCTGATTTTTATTCCATATAACGCTGAGCTCAGATATAAGCTCCGGTTCCATAGGCCTGAAACACAGTTTGCTTTCTTCTGAAGTGTCTATTCTTTGACCGATGGTTAAGGCGTATCCTATGCCGGCTTCAACTAAAATTGAGGCATTATAGATAAGATTAAAAGTTGCGGCAATATTGAGCTGCTCAAAATCATCGCCAAACCACTGACGAAATTCGTTGCCAGGGCTTTTGCTCATGGCTTGGCGTGAGAATATAAGAGGTTTGTCTATCAAATCTGTCCGCCGTATTGTGACATGGCCGGCTAAAGGGCTGTCTTTACGCATGAGCACATACCATGGTTCTGCTTCCGGAAGAACCAGACTTTCGTATTTATCTAATGCATATGGAGATATAAGTAAACCGAAGTCCAAAACACCTCTGTCAAGACGCTCAGTAACATCCTGGTCATTGCCGCTATATAGATGAAAGCGGATGCCCGGATGATCACATTGGAGTTCGTGAGCTACTTCCGCCAGCAGATGAAGTACACGAGTCTCCCCGCATCCTATATAGATATCTCCGCTTACACCTTTTAACTGTGAAGTAAATTCGACAAGAGTCTTGTCGGCCAGCGTGACTATTTCCTCAGCGCGCTTACGGAATCTAATCCCTTCAGCAGTGAGTTCGACACGATGACTTTTTCTTATAAGTAATTTTTGACCCAATTCATCTTCAAGATTGTGAATCTGCCTGGACAGAGCAGGTTGGGAGAGATGCAAAAGATTTGCGGCGGCCGTTATGTTACCTTCCATAGCGACGGCGAGGAAGTATCGCAATATCCGTAATTCCACTGTATATCACCTCATATTAAAAATATAATATTTTATGAAATGCTTTACAAGCATTTCATAAAATAAAAACAAAGTATTTGCTATTTTAACTTTAATAGATTTATAATTCACATAGAAGTAACTGCTTGCGTAACCAACAGATAGCATAGCGATTAATAAGAGACGTCTGCTTAACTGCGGCCCAATTGTAGGTCGGTTGGATGCAAGTGTATGCTGGTTATAAAGTAATACCAATGTATTAGCTCATTTTTTTGAGCCAGATATGACGGTTATATCTGCTGTTGCTTTGGTGTTTATGTATGACCTCCCAATGGCAATTTTGGGGGCAATATTATTTGGAATTGGTAATGCAGTGACGACGCAGTTACTGCAGGTTATGGTGATAGAGTGGGCAGGAGATAAACGCAGGGGAGTAGGCATGTCTACTTTTTCCCTGTTTGGTGAAATTGGTGCCAGTACAGGTGGAATTGTTTCGGGTGGCATATCAGAGCACCTGGGGTATACATACTCGTACTTAGGCTCAGCAGCGGCGTTGGGGTGTGCAGAATTGGCGAATATGTTTATTAGTAGAAAGTCAAAATACAGAGAGCGATAGAAAGACCATAATTGGTCTTTAAAAGGTGAGTTTTTTATGGTGGCTGTCTTATTTTGAGTTTGTATCTCTGGAGTTTTGAGCACATCCAGTTTGGAAAACAGTGAGGAAAACTTGTTTGCAAAGGAAAAGTTTTAGAAAGGAGTAAAAACCATGAATGACAGGAGAATAGTACCAGGAATGGATGGCGAGCGATATGTCCCCTATGAGGAACGTAAGGGCAATGAATCTATCGTGTATTTTACCAGGGATTTGTCAGCCAAAGGACTTATAAAAATCTATAAAAGGGTCAGCGGTGCAATAAACGGAAAGGTAGGAATAAAACTTCATACCGGAGAGAAGAACGGACCGAATATTATTCCCAGAGATTGGGTAAAGGAACTTGTTGCGTTGGAACTGCCGGAGGCTTCGATTATTGAAACCAACACTTATTATAAGGGCGATAGATATACTACCGAAGACCATAGGGAGACATTAAGGGTAAATGGCTGGACATTCTGCCCTGTGGATATTATGGATGCTGATGGGACAGTAATGCTGCCGGTTACAGGAGGCAAATGGTTCACCGAGATGTCTATGGGCAAGACATTAAAAGATTACGATACTATGGTAGCGCGTACTCATTTTAAAGGAAACAGCAAGGGTGGATTCGGC
>CALWYO010000093.1 GCA_944385785.1 uncultured Oscillospiraceae bacterium
ACTACAGGGTAGTCGGGATTTGAAATTATAGATCTGGTTAATTTCCTTGGATACATATTCACCGTTCCTTTCTTTTTGTTTTGAAAAAACAGCGTGGGTATAACCCCATCGCTGACTTTAATAATAAAGTTTTTTGATTAAGTTTTATAACAAAATTATTTTATATTTATATAGTATTTTTGTCAAGTACAAAAGGTGAAAGAACGTAATTTTTATATACTTTCAATAAATAACTGCTGACTGCTCATATGTGCAATAGTATTATAGGAGGGTGAGAAACTTATTAAAACGTTTAATATCAAAACAAAAATATACGACAACTATTTAAGTTCCAAATAGTCATCGTATATTTCAATTGCGTTTCAGACGAAATTTTTATAACAGGCAGATTATAAACAAAGACTGTACGCAGTTACTTAACTGTTTTTATTAATTCTGGGCATACTTATTTGTGAAATTTGGCAATTGCCAGGTTATTATGAACTCAGCTGTTAATAATTGCTATCACGGCTATCACGCAGGGATAAGTGATCCCTCTCAAGATTATTAAATTGTTGACGAAGGCTTTGAAAATTACTGTATGCCTCCAACATAAGAGGCGACGACCAGGAGACGCCCGACTCTACATACCGGCGTAGGGTTTCTCTGGCGCCCTCCAGGTCAATTCCCAAAGAATAAAGTCTGGCAGCAGATGCCAGTAAAAGTTGATTTCTATACTCCATTTTAAAAGACGATCCTCCAGTTGAATCGGACTTGGCAGTTGAAACAGACCCATACTTATTATACGCTGCTTGAGTTGAAAAAGCTGGCTTCCAATGGATGGGTAAAATGTTACAGAAATGTTATAATAGACCGGAGAGAGTTGAAAAAAATCTGTATGTAGGGTAAAATAGGCCAGAGAAAAAATAGGTACAACTTTGGGTATTTTGTAAAGGAGATACAGAGTGTCCGAAAAAAGGAAAAATCCTGTTAAAATTGTAAGTCTGATGATGATAATTACCCTGGTGGGAAAAGTACTGGGGCTTTTTAGGGACAGGCTTTTGACAATAAATTACGGTAGCGGTATGGAGGCCAGCGCTTTTTTAACTGCCAGCCGTATACCGAGAGTGTTCTTTGATACTGTTTTTGCCTCGGCTATTTCGGCGTGCCTTATACCTGTTTTCAGCGAATATTTGCAGAAAAAAGGGAAAAAGGACGCCTTTAAATTTGCAGGGAATTTTATAACTGTGATGGCAGTGCTATGCGCGGCGCTTACGGTTTTAGGAATGATATTCTCTCCGCAGCTCACTGCTTTCTTTGCTGATGGTTATGATCAGGAGACGGCGCAGCTATGTGCAGCTCTGACAAAGATAATGATGCCTACGATTTTTTTTACGGGCATAGCCTTCTCCTTTGTCGGAGTGCTCCAGTCCCTGGAGGAATTCAATGTTCCTGCGGCTATAAGTTTGGTGTCAAACTGCGCGGTAATATTGTATTACTTCACACTGAATGACAAATATGGGATATACGGGCTTGCTGTGGCGTTCCTGGTGGCGTGGCTGCTGCAGGCGGTAGTTCAGGTGCCGTCTCTGATAAGAAAAGGATTCAGGTTTATTCCATCACTGTCTTTAAAATCAGATGGGATGCGGCAGGTTTTTAAACTCATGCTGCCAGTGATGGTGAGTACCTGGGTGCTGCCTATCAATCAGACGATAAATTCCAAATTCGGATCGCGGCTTTTTGACGGAGCCGGTGTTACGGCGATTGAATTGGCGTATAACCTGTACACAGTTATAGCCGGAGTGTTTGTTCTCTCTGTGACTAACTATGTATTTCCCAGGTTTTCAAAGGAAAATGCCAGTGGAGACGGGGACACGCTGAAAAAGACGCTTCGGGATACGATGCACACGACAATGCTCATAGTATTGCCGATGACTGCGGGTCTGGCAGTAATGGCCCGACCGATAGTTGATTTCATATACGGCGGGGGAGAGTTTGACGCTTTTTCTGTTGATATCACATCTCGCGCTCTCATGGTGATGTCACTGGGGATGATAGGGTATGCTGTCCAGTCGGTCTTGTCCAGGGTCTATTTTGCGGCCAAGGATGGAAAAACGCCGCTTTTAGCCGGCGTCGTGTCAATTGTTGCAAATGTCCTGCTTTGCTGGATATTAACAGAACCGCTTGATGTGGCGGGAATAGCAGCTGCTTCTGCAATATCGTTTACTGTCAATGGAGTTTTGCTGTCGATACCTTTAAGACGAAGGAAGTTAAACTTTGTGGACAGGGGCTTTATGCTGGATATGGTCAAAATTGTAGCTTCGACGCTTGTGATGACCGCCGGTGTGTATTTTACTTGGCGGTGGTTTTCTGGCTTTGCTGGGAAGCTGATAACACTCGCAGTGCCTATTGTAGTCGGGCTTATACTCTATTTTTTGATGGCATTTGTTTTCCGCCTTCCAGAGTTGACGTTGGCTATAGGTTTTGTAAAGAAGAAACTGAGGAAGGAGTGATACCATTTGGGAAAGATACTCAGCGGAAGTCTCATTTTCCGTGGAATTTCGGCTGCAGCCAGATGGGTTGACCGGCAGTGGAACAAAAGCTATTTGGCTTTTGTAGTAGCCGGAGAAGAAGAGAAACATACTGGTGCAACAGGCATCCTGACAAAGCTTGCGCTATGGTTTCATGGACTGTTATGCACAATATTTAAGTTTTTGAGACTGGACAAGGCGCTTCGCGGCTCTGTATTTTGCAGAACATATTTCTGGTGCGCGCTTGCTGTAGCTGTGGGGCCTGTATTGCCGACAGTGTTTTCTGTGGTCTTGATACTGATAGGATTTGCCTCTCTGGCTGCGCGGTTTGCCCTGGACAGAGAGCGCAGGGCAGTGTATTCACCCCAGAACAAATGGGTATATCTTTATGCGCTTATTTATCTGATATGTTCATTCACATCCGTTACCTTTTGGGGAAGCATCGGCGGAGGACTGCTCACATCGTCTTTTATAGTGTTTTCAGTTTTGCTGCAGAATGCAGTTGATACAAGAGCGCAGCTTGACAGACTGATTTACTTGATGATTGCTGCCGGTGCTGTTGTAGCCGTTTATGGGCTGCTCCAGGTTGTCCTCGGTGTTGAGAGCACTACTGATTGGATAGATGAGGACACCTTCTCCTCATTGACACTGAGAGTGTACTCCACATTTGGAAACCCAAATGTCCTCGCTGAGTATTTGCTGCTTGTCATACCGTTGGGGGTCGCGGGAGCATATACGGCTAAAACATATGCGGGAAAGATTTTTTCCGGTTTGGCGGCGCTGGCAATGATAGTTTGTATGATGCTTACGTATGCACGAGGCGCTTATCTGGGGCTGATATTTTCTGCTGCGATTTTCATGGTTCTGCTTGACAGGCGCTTTATTGTTGTTGGCGCAGTAGGATTAATAGCTCTGTTCTTTGTTATGCCGGACTCAATAATAAGCCGTTTTACCAGCATACTTGATATGACCGACAGCTCCATATCCTACAGGATATCAATCTGGATGGGGACTGTAGCTATGCTGAGAGACTATTGGTTCTGCGGAGTTGGAACTGGCCTTTCAGCTTTCAGCATGGTATATCCGCTATACAGCTACAATGCGGCAAGCTCACAGCATGCTCATAACCTATATCTGGAAATAATGTGCGAGACGGGAATAAGCGGAATTGTTGTATTTGTGATACTTGTATGTTCATTTGTGCGGAACACCGCATCCGCGCTAAGGAGAACAACAGATAAGCACACAAAGGTTCAGCTTATTGCCGTGCTCTCAGGCGCAGGGGGATTTTTACTTCAGGGCATGACAGACCACTCATTTTACAATAATAGGGTGGCGCTTACTTTTTGGGTTCTGATCTCCATAGGCGCTATGCTGTCAAAAAGCTGGGGCGAGCAGAAGGTGAGCCAATGATAAATGTACTAAATATAATAAGTGATACAAATATTGGTGGAGCGGGCAGGGCTGTGCTGAACTATCTTCAATATATGGATGGAAACGCTTTTTCGGCGAAAGTAGTGGTGCCCAAAGAGAGTATGCTTATTGAGCCTGTCAGCAGCCTGCAAGTACCGGTAGTGGAAATAGACGCAATGGCAGATAAATCTTATGACAGAGCTGCTATTAAAAAGCTGAAGGAGATAATCTCCAGAGAAAATCCGGACATTGTCCATACGCATGGTTCACTGTCCGGAAGAATAGCTGGGAAAAGGTGTGGAAAAAAGGTAGTATTTACGAGACATTCGGCGTTTCCGTTCCCAGGCTATGTGTGTAAAACGCCGCTGAGATTAGTGTACAAGTATCTTTATGAACATTATTCGGACAGGATAATTGCAATTTCCCCAGCCGGAGCAAAACTGATGACGGACGCCGGCATCTCGCCAAAGAAAATATCCGTTATGATGAACGGAGTTTCGCCGGTTCAGAGAGATGAAGGCAAAGCCGATATTCTGCGAAAAAAGTACGGCATTAAAGATGGAGACTTTGTAATTGGAATCCTTGCCAGAATAGAAGAATATAAAGGACACATGGATGTTCTGGATACGCTTAAGATATTGAAAGAGCATGGCAGGTCAGTTAAGCTGATAATAGCGGGGACCGGTACCTTTGAGACGCAGGTGCGCCTGAGGACAAGAGAACTTGGCCTTGAGGATTCAGTTATATTTACCGGATTTGTTGAGGATGTCTCCCAGGTTCTGAGCGCGATGGATTTGCAGGTTAATGCCTCTTATGTCTCTGAGACTTCCAGTCTGTCACTTCTGGAGGGGATGAGCATGGGACTGCCCATGGCGGCCACAGATTGCTGTGGAAACCCGTGGATAGTAGACCAGGAGGTTTCCGGATATCTATTTCCGCCGAGAGACGCGGGAGCACTGGCCAGTATTGTTGAAAGGCTTATGGATGACAGGGAGCTTTTGAAAAGACTTGGACAAGGCGCATTAACAAGTTATCAAGAACGGTTTACCGGTCAGATTTATGCAAAAACACTTGAAGATATATACAGGAGTGTTTTATCCGATGGAAGTGAGGAGTAGTAATGGGAAAAGAAAAGAGAAGTAATGGCAAAAGCATATTTAATTTGTTTGATATAATCGTAATTGTGATTATTGTTGCTTTGGCAGTTTTACTGTTTTTTATAAGAGAAGAACGGACAGCGCAGGAATCTACAAGCGCCGGAACTGTGACGTATACTCTGGAACTTGTAGGTATGCAGAACGGGGCGGCGGATCTCATTGAAGAGGGAGACCAGCTGGTGGACAAAGTTAAAAAGTATAATATCGGCACGGTTGTGTCTGTGGAAGTTATGCCCACATACAGGCAGGTGTACGACTATGTAAACGGCGGTTTAGTTGAGAGCCTTGTGGATGATCAGCAAACGGCTATAATAGTAGTTGAAGCTGAATGTACTGAGAGTTCATCGCAAATAACTGTTGACGGCGGATATGTTATCAGAGCGGGACTTACTGCCAGTGTCCGCGGACCAGGATATTGGGGTACAGGTTATATTATGTCGGTCGACAGAGGGGAGACAGCCCAATGAAGAGAAAATTTATTGATGAAAAAGGACGCTTTTTTGGCGTTGTCAGTATTATAGATATAATAGTTGTTGCAGTGCTTATTGTATTGGCGGCGGCCGTGTACATGCGTTTTTTTGCAAATGAGGAATCAGTTACAGCTGCTGAGGGAAATACGTTTACTTATGAGGTAAAAGTTAGGGCGACCCGTCAGGAAATTGCAGACATGATACAGATTGGCGATCAACTGTATGATGAGGAAAATGAGTATTTTATTGGTACGGTAACTGGAGTAAACAGCGAGCCTGCGATGCAACAGATGCAGTTGATGGACGGGACATATGTCAACGCCCCAGTGGAGAATAGATATGATGTATACATTGAGGTGGAGACTGAAGGCCTCGTGTCAAACGGAAGGTATTATGCCGGCAGATCATATGAGGTCAGTGTAAATGACAGTCTGCAGTTTTACAGCAAGTATATTTCTACGACAGGCATAATCTGGTCAATAAACGAACTGGGGTGAAAGTTCTGTGAGGATCTTGATGGCAACTATGGGGTTGGACATAGGCGGCGCTGAAACTCATATTGTAGAGCTTGCCAAAGAACTCCGGCGCCAAGGACACGATATTGCGATAGCTTCAAATGGAGGGGTGTATGTCCCAGAGATAACCTCTGCTGGGATACGCCATTATCAGGTGCCGATGAACAGGCGAAGCGTACCGCTTATGTTTAAGTCTGCTCTTTTAATGCAGAAAATAATAAAAAAAGAAAAACCTGATGTGGTGCATGCCCATGCCAGAATTCCGGCATTTATATGCGGGATTTTACAGCGGACTATGAAATTTCCATTTGTCACTACGGCGCATTGGGTGTTTGATACTGGCGGGGCCCTCAGGTGGTTGACAAATTGGGGCGATAAGACGATTGCCGTTTCTGACGATATACGCGAATACCTTATAAAGAACTACGATGTTCCTGACGGGGATATTTTTGTCACCATAAATGGAATAGATACTGATAAGTTCTCGCCAGACGTGTCAGGAGAAAAAGTGCGGCGCGAGTTTGAGATACCTGCCGAGGCTCCGGTTATATCCCATGTTAGCAGGATAGATGAGAGCCGCGCGCTGGCGGCGAGGTTCCTTATTGACGTCGCCGGTGACATTGCATCAAGCGTCAAAGGGGCGGTCATTCTCATCGCAGGAGGCGGCGATGTATTTGACGAGCTTAAGAAAAAGGCTGATCTGGTTAACGATTCCCTTGGATATAGATGCGTTATAATGACTGGACCGAGAACGGATATAAATGAAATTGTTGCCGCTGGAGATATCTTTGTGGGAGTGTCAAGGGCAGCTTTAGAGGCCATGTCGGCTGCGAAGCCTGTAGTAATCGCAGGTAACGAAGGCTATATGGGTATTTTTGTGCCTGAAAAACTGAGCACGGGAATTGAGGGGAATTTTTGCTGCCGCGGCTGTGGGCAAATTGAGAGAGAGAGTTTCCTCAATGACACGGTCAGCTGTTTGCAGCTGCCTGAAAGTGAAAGAAAGCAGCTGGGAGAGTACGGCCGCACAGTTGTTCAGGAGCATTACTCGGTGGCGCGTATGGCAAGAGATGCAATGGATGCCTATAATGCCGCCGTGCGCCCAAGAGAGATAGTAATGAGCGGCTACTATGGTTTTGGAAATGCAGGAGACGAAGCGATACTTGAATCGGTGTATGATAATATAATGCGTATAGACAGCGATGCTAAAGTTACCGTTTTGTCAAAAGACCCTGAAGCGACAATGAGTCTGTACGGCTGTAATGCGGTTCCAAGATTTGATCCGGTGAGAATTCGAAAGGCGATAAAGCGGTGCAGCGTTCTTATATCTGGTGGAGGAAGTTTGCTACAGGATACCACATCCACCAGAAGCATTCTCTATTACCTTATGATAATAAGGATGGCGGAGAGAATGCATAAGAGAGTAATACTGTATGCTAACGGCATAGGGCCTGTATCAAAGCCGAAAAACAGGCGGCTTGTAAAAAAAGCCGTTGACAGAGCGGACGCAATATCTCTCAGAGATCCTGACTCACTGAAGGAGCTGCGGGCTATGGGAGTGACACGGGATGATATTCTGATAACTGCGGACCCTGTTTTCCTGCTCCCTGAACCGGAGAGAGACCACATAGAAAACATACTATCTGCTGCCGGCGTCCCAGATGGGAAATTTATAGCCGTGTCTGTTCGGCCATGGACCGGTGAAGAGGAGTTCTGCAGAAAAATTGCAGCGATATGTGATGAGATAAGTACTAAATACAGTATGAATGTGGTTATGATATCGATGCAGCAGCAAAGCGATGAACCGGTCGGACAGGCTATTGCATCGATGATGAAGTCCAAAGCATATATCCTGCAGGGAGGACTGCGACCACAGGAGATAATGGGAGTTATTGGGAAAAGCGAGCTTGTACTCTCAATGCGTCTGCACTCCCTCATTTTTGCCGCAAGAATGGCTACTCCGGCTGCAGGACTTATATATGATCCGAAAGTTAAAGCGTACCTTGAGCTTTTTTCTATGCCGTCTGCGGGAAATCTCTCTGAGCTGGACGTGGATTGTGCAATAGATGTGGTATCTGAGATACTGGATAATCTGGACTCCATAACGGAGGGCCTGAGGAAACGGCGTGATGAAGTCTTTGAAATGGCAAACGGAAATGATGAACTATTGAGACGGTTCCTATAACACTGTAAAAGGTTTAACTATGCTGTATGGCCCAGAGACTATGTGCCTGAGCTGACATACGTAAATGTGCATATGATTAATTAAACGGTCGGAGGTTAAGCATACGATGTCAATTGAGAGAGCAAGGGAGCATTTGAGAAAATTTGGCGTAGATGGCAGAATAAGGGAGCTACAGACGTCCAGCGCAACTGTAGAGCTTGCGGCCGCTGCATTGGGCTGCGACAGCAGGCGGATCGCAAAAACTTTGTCCTTTCATGTGGGGGACAATGTGGTATTGATTGTGGCAGCAGGCGATGCCAGAATAGATAATCCGAAGTATAAAGCCAGATTCGGAACAAAGGCAAAAATGCTCGCTCCCCAGGAAGCTCCGGAACTTATTGGGCATGCAGTCGGTGGAGTGTGTCCGTTTGGTGTTAAAGACGGGGTAGAAATTTATCTTGACGAATCATTAAAACGTTTTGAAACGGTGTTTCCAGCATGCGGTAGCTCCAACAGCGCGATAGAACTGACGCTGCAAGAGCTGATAGAATATTCAGGAAGTCTGGGATGGGTTGATGTCTGCAAGCTCCCTGATAATAATATTTGAAACACCTTGCTAATCAATTTGGAAAACTGAATTTAAATATCTGAAAGTAAAAATCCACGGCCTGATAAATTTCTGGGCCGTGGATTTTGATTGTGAAGATGAAAACCATGGGCTATGCCCATGGTTCGCAAAAGGCTATGCCTATGAGTAGAAAAGATAAACCTCCAACGGTAGAATAGAAGAAGGTTTGCCGACCACATCACAGGTACCGAAGGAGGAATATCAGT
>CALWYO010000094.1 GCA_944385785.1 uncultured Oscillospiraceae bacterium
ATATTTGGCGAATCCATCACAGATGAAAACGGAAAACAGGTGGATATGCTTGGTATGTTTCCAATAAAGTCCCAGCGTGATATGATGCACAGGTATAACGCTCTGTATCTTGGTAAATTTGAAGATATGGACATAGTGGGCTTTAAAAGTCAGTTCGGCCACTCCTATGGTGAGGTCCAGGGGCTTTTTGAGACTGTGAGGGGCGCGGGACTGAATCCCAAGAGCCGCTCAGAGGGAATACGGTGCGGAAACTTTATGGCCACATATCTCCTTGGGCCAATGATAATACTTAATCCTCCATTTGCTAAATATATTCTCAGTCTTATGGGAGTTGAGAATGCAAAACTTGCCTTTGAGGATACGGCTATGGATGTGTATGAAACAAGAGTGCAGGAGTTTAAAGATCCCAACAGAGGATTTACTTACTGAGCTTTAAGCAGAGCTTTGGCGCCGCTTGCAGCTGTAGTGCTGTAAGCGGCGTTCTTTGTGCATATTTACTAGATATAAACGTCATTTAGGGCCGTAATATTGACTTTTGCTCAATCAAAAGGTACAATATTTGATATTGAAGGGTAAGAACGGTCGTTGGATGGTTTGTCAGTTTATTTAAAAGAAGGGGTGCGGTAATTGGACACGCGGGAGATGGAAGTTTTCTTGAAGGTAGCGGACTACCACAGCCTCACAAAAGTAGCTGATGAATTGGGGATGACGCAGCCTGCGGTGAGCGCCATTATAAAACGTATAGAGGAGTTTGCGGGGACTCCACTTTTTATACGCCGCGGAAGAAGATTTATGCTTAATCAGGCTGGAGACAGTTTTTACTGCACCGCAGCTGCCATATGCGTCAATGTGAACCATATAAAAGAGAGCTTTGCCGTGGGGTATTCAAATTCCAGGGAACTTATAATAACCATGAAAATACATAGTGACTGGCTTCTTCGGAAACTTGACGAGTTTACGGCAGAACATAGTGACATAGGCGTGACTATCCGTCCCAGTGACGATGAAAATAGGAGAAGCAGACAGCCGTGGATATCTGATTTTTCGGTTATGTTCAAATATGATATTCAAGGGATGGAGAACATACCGATTGATGCCCAGGACACTCTCTATGTTATTCTCCCAATAGGCCATCACTTTGCAGGACGGGAGTATATATATTTGGACGAGCTTCAGGAGGAGAATTTTGTGTTCTCCTGGGGAGGTTCTCACACTGGATATGACAGCAGCTATAGCGCCTGTCTTAACGCGGGATTCCTGCCAAAAATATCTCTTGTAACAGACAGTGCAAAGGGAAAATATGCCTGCATCCAAAATGGCTGCGGAATTGGCCTGGTATATAATAACGAGATGGCTGTGCCATCGCGGCTTCACGACTGTTCTCTGGTACCTATAAGAAACGTCCTTGACAGACGCACTATCTGCATCGCATGGCAGAGCGGCAAGTTATCTGAAACTGGCAGAGTTTTCCTTGATTTTATGCAGAAATAGAGGGAGGGAAGAGCCCGATATGGATATGGAGGCATTGTCGTCCTTCATCTCAATAGTTGAAGAGGGCGGTATGACTAAGGCAGCCAGCGTACTGCATATCTCCCAGTCTGCTATGAGCAGTTCGATAGGCAAGCTGGAGAAAGAACTGGGAGCTGCCCTCTTTGACAGAGGAGGGAAGGGACTGCAGCTCACCATGGAGGGGGAATTTTTCCTCACGTGGGCCAAACGCTTGGTCAGCGCCATTGATGAGGGAAAACGCTCGGTGCAGGAGGCCATTACTAAAAAAGGTATTGTTAAGATAGGTACTTTTGCGGAGAACGATGGAATATATTATCTGGTCTCGGCTTTTTGTAAAAAATATCCACAGATAACCGTATACCTATATGACAGGAAATCCATATGGGCTGATTTTCTGTCTTCGGACCTGGACTTCTTTGTGTTACCAAAAAATGAGTGCAGAGGTTTACCCAGTGTTAATGTAGCTCGACGCAAAAATTTATATGTCCTTATGGGGAGCGGACACAGGCTTGCAAAAAGGGCGCTTATTCAGCTAAAAGATTTGCAGGAAGAGCGGTTTGTGTTTACAGCCTCCGCGGATGGGAAAATGGATAGTATGTACACATACTGCGTTGAACACGGCTTTGAGCCTCGGGTGTCGTTTTTATGCGAGGGGGTAGAGAGCCTGCTTGATATTATACTACAGACAGGTGCAGTAACGCTTGTATATAACACATTCAGGCAGTTTAGGCAGAGGATGGATGGCCTGTCAGCAGTACCGCTGGACGGAAGCTCCAGGGAAAACACGGAAATTGTCCTGGCATGGCGTGACGGTAATGACACTAACCCGTTGGCAGATATATTTAAAGATTTCGCTGTTAATTACATGGAGCGCGAATACAGAAGATAGAGGGAGGGCTGTCATAGCCCTCCTTAATATATATCTGTTGTTTATTATGACGAAATAAATGGCTTAAAGAGAGAATGAACTTGTGCTTATTCCTGAGATAATTATGAATAATAAATGAACCGAGTCGAATTTGCAGCGCCGGAGGCAGTTAGCCGGCGCTTATGTGGGTTTTGGTTATGTTATATAAATAAGAGCGATTTTTCAAATCCGATTTTGTGTGCTATCCTTAAATTACTTAAAGGCCTTGAGGATAATGGTTTCTGCGATCATCCTGTTAAATTTAAAGGGGATAATGCGGCAGCCGGAAAATGAGAGAAAAATTTTAAGAGAAAGGGATAGTTGCACATGACCACGCAAATTATGATAAACATTGCGCTCTGGGCTCTTATGCTGGTGCTGATTGTAATCGCCAAGTGGGATTACGGCGTTATAGCTATTGGCATCTCAGTTCTCTTGGTCCTGACGGGCTGCGTCGATGCAGACACCGCGCTTTCAAAATTTGCCGACAGCAACGTTATCATCATGGCAACGATGATGGTCGTCGCTAACGGGTTTGGCAGGACCAAAGCGGTAGGGAGCATAGCAAACCTGTTGTTTAAAGTTGGAGGAAGCTTTGAACGATGCATAAGGCTGTTCATGATCATCAATGTATTCCTTGGTCTTGTAATCGCCGGTGCTATCGGACGTATCGCCATAGTTTACCCTTTGATAATTGCTGTTTGTCAGAAGGCGGGCAAGAGCCCTTCAAAGGCAATGTTCCCAGTGGGCGTTATGATGCTCTGCGACCAGATGCATCTGCCGATCGGAAATGGCGCCGTACTTTACAATAGGTATAACGGATTCCTTGAGAGTGCCGGATACACTTTCGGCGATAAATTTGAGATACTTGACCCGTTTATCGCCTTTTTCCCAGTCTGCATCGTAATGCTGATTTACTTCCTGACCCTGGGCATCAAGCTGGCTCCGGATACTCCGCCTGTGGCTCTTAAAGACCTTGATTTCGGCAACAGCGCAGAGAAGATAACTGCTTCAACGCTCAATAAGAAGCAGGAGGTATGTGCCTACACGATATTCGCCCTGGTCTGCGTCGGCCTGGTTATTGCCGACCCAATAGGAGTCCCCCAGTGGATAGTCACTGTTATCGGCGCTATAGCAATGTATGTCACAGGTGTTCTCAAATTTAAAGAGGGAATCAACGCAATGCCCTTCTCCATTATGTTCCTCTATGTGGGAGCCCTTATTATGGGTAGCGCACTTCTGGAAACTGGTACCGGAGCCTGGCTGGGCAATCTGATAGCCGGTTCCCTTGGAGAGAGGCCGTCTACATTCGTCCTCTACTTGACATTCTGGCTGGTGACCATGTTCCTGACGCAGTTTATGAATAACGGTGCTACGGCGAACCTCTTGATACCTGTCGGAATACAGGCCTGCAGCACCATTGGGTGCAGTGCCAAGGGTGTTATACTTTGCATCCAGAACGCCTCCCTTACAGTCTGGCTGCTGCCTTCTGCCACAGCCGTTATACCCATCCTGATGGAGGGCGGCGGATATAATATCAAGTCCCTCTTCAAACAGGGCCTTCTGCCTATGGCAATTAGGACCGTGGCCGGTGTTGCCTGGACGGCGTTTATGTTCCCAGCTTATGTATGATAGATTAGATGACATAATGAAGTATATCCACATTTCATAACAAAGGAGTGTTCATATGGATAAACAGACTATTACTTGGAAAGGCGAAGACGGTAAACAGTGGTACGCCACAGTAGGTATAGATAATAACAGCCCATGTATCTTTGAACTGGGTTATGATTTCGGCGGGCAACTGGAAGTTTTGGCCACAATGCTCTATCCCCAGTTCAAGGCCATAACTGCCAAGCGCACCAAAATCAACCCCCAGAGGGAAAAGGCCCTGGCTCCCGGTGAAGAGCTTGATTATCAGTGGGACACCTATTCAGATGACCCAATGAGCCACACGGAGAATGTCAAAGAGGCAAACCAGCAGTTTAATACCACCACTATGGAGGTAGCAAGCCACGGAAATGTTACGACAGTCACTTTCGACGGGCTTACGCTGGGTATATTCAAGGGCGGATGCCGTTTTAACTTTTTCAACGGCAGCAACCTTATCCGCATAGAGGCTGTAGCGTCTACAGAAGAGGACGGCGTCGCTTACCTCTATCACGGAGGCCTGGATGGGTTTAAGATTGACAAGCTCTACTATGTCTCCATCAAGCGCCGCGAGATACTCGAAAACCCCGGGCTGCATACAAACTCCGGCCCTGACCGTGACCGCCAGAGGGTTGACACAAGAGGCAGGTGCCTGACGCTTCAGCAGGCAAACGGTGCTGTGGCCGTGTTCCCGCCCCCGCACAGGTTCATCTGGGGCAGCCAGACAGAGAATATAGTGGGATACAACTACTATATACGTGACGACAAGAACAAGAAGCTGGCCATAGGCGTCCGCCACAATAAGGAGGCCGAGCACTTTAATATACGCTGGCCATGCTACAACGCTAAGCCCGGCACAGTGCAGGTTATGAGCTTCTTCCTGTGTGTGTCTTCCGAGTCAGTCTATGTAACCCGAGCCATGGCTATGAAGTATACAAACTTCGACCATCTGAGGAAACTGGATGGCTACCAGAGGATGTGCTCACATATGCATGTGGCCACCCATGCCGCATGGATACGCGACCAGCGGGCTGAGCGCCCCTGGGAGAAACTGATGAAGGAGCTGGGTTGCGACATCTTCTCGCTGTGCGATTTCTGGGCTGAGGGACGCAATGACGACAACAAAGAGGGACGCCTCTCCGACCTGGAGCGCTACCACGCAATGGCCAAATGCTGCAGCACGCCGGACTTCCTGGTTATACCTTCAGAGGAACTTGCAGTGATGGGCAAGGATCAGTCAAAGATGCTGGTTCCCTACCACTGCATGGTTATGCCCTCAAAGCCAATCCTTTATTCCCGCTGGCGTGACGATGACCAGGAATTTGCGGAGACGCTGCCCGATGGGCGTATTTATTACCACCTGAAATCGGCTGACGACCTTATCGAGATGTGCAAGCGCGAGAATAGCTTTATTCTCATGCCGCACCCCGATACAAAGGCAAACGACGGCCTTCCATATGATGTAAAGGACAAGGCCTGGTTTAAGGATCACCGTTGGTTTGGTGTCGGCTGCCGTCAGCTGCCTGCGGACAACTCCGTGCCCACCATGATAAGCGGACGTGAGGAGCGCGTTTGGAACGATATCAATAACTGGAGCGATGTGCCGCGTTACATCATAAGCGAGCTGGACACTTACACAAAAGTTGAAGAGCGTGAGGAAGACTGGGAGCAGTATGGCCAGACCAACTGTACTTACGTGCAGCTGGACCACATACCGAGCCCGGATAACTGGGAAGAGCTTATTGAGGCCCTCCGCGCCGGCAAGCACTTCTATTCCACAGGCGAAATCCTCATTGAGAGCTCCAATATAGGCGACGGCGTAGCAAACGCAGTGTTCAGTTGGACCTTCCCGCTAGCTTATGCACAGCTGGTCTATTCCGATGGAGAAAATGTGAACACTGTCGATATCAATATGGATGAGTCTCTTCCTTACGGAAAACAGGACATCGAGTTTAACTTCCCGACAGGTATGAAGTGGGCCAGGGTGCTGGCTACTGATATCGCAGGCAACTCAGCCTTCGGCATGCCTGTATTCATTCAGAAATAATAAAACCGTTACAAATTGTTGATACCTCCTTCTTTCTTCTTTTTTGATGCTTAATACAAGGCAAAGGCCGGGGCTATACCTCCGGCCTTTGCCAATTGTGAAACAGATGTTCACCATGTTATTCCCGCTATTTTTCC
>CALWYO010000095.1 GCA_944385785.1 uncultured Oscillospiraceae bacterium
ACTGGACCTACTGGAGCGACAGGACCTACCGGTCCCACTGGTGCAGCTCCGGCGCTGAACGCCCTTTACGCAACTAACGTGGGTTCTCAGCAGATAGCTTCCAGCGGTGACAGAGCTACATTCGATACAAACCAGGTTGAAGCTGGAACGGCGATTACCCATACTGCCAGTACAGATACCTTTAACATCACGGAAAATGGTATCTATAGGATAACCTATTCTGTTGTAGCTACCAATGCGACCAGCAGCGGCACGGTGGGAGTGCAACTTGAGAATAACAGCACGCCAATTCCGGGCAGCGCCAAATCGGCAACAATAGCCAATACGTCTGATACTGCTACGTTGGCTGCCGATGTACTGCTGAACGTGACAGGTGGGAGCGCCTCAATAACACTTGATACTACCGAGGCAAATGTGACACTTACAAATGCGGGCCTTAGCATACAAAAGCTGAACTGACAGACAGGGTTACGAATAAAACTGCGAGTGGGCGGCAAAAGCCGCCCACCGCAGTCTGTCGAAACCCCTCCCGCAGGGGAGCCTCGCAGAGTTCCTGCGGCCGCAGGAATAAAATGAAAATCTGTCATTTCTGGCGACATGTGCGTCGGAAATGACACTTCTCTGGCCGCAAGTGCGAGATTTGTCCTCTGCAAGAGGACAAATCCTGCGCGAAGCGGACTGCATCAATCGAAAAAATGGCGAAGCCACTTTTTCGATAGTCTCAAGTGGGCGGCAAAAGCCGCCCACCGCATGTTATTTGAAAGGGTGTTGCTGTTGAAAATTGCCGTTTATGCCATATGTAAAAATGAGGAACAGTTTGTGGACAGATGGATGGACTCCATGGGAGAAGCCGATGAGATTATTGTGCTTGACACGGGGTCCACTGATAAAACCGTTGAAAAATTAAAAGCCCGTGGGGCTAAAGTAGAGACCCATATTATATCCCCGTGGAGATTTGACGTGGCGAGAAACTGTTCTCTGGAACTTGTACCGGAGGATGTTGACGTGTGCGTCTGCACAGATCTTGATGAGGTGTTTCACCCAGGATGGCGCCAGGCACTGGAGAGCGCGTGGAAACCTGGTTGCAGCCAGGCGGTATACAGATACACCTGGTCGTTTAACCCAGATGGCTCAGAGGGAGTAGTGTTCTGGTATGAGAAGACCCACGCAAGGCATGGATATAAATGGACGCATCCAGTGCATGAAGTGCTGGCGTGGGTTGGAGAAGGACTTCCGGGACCTAAAGTGCGAGTGTACGGTATGCAGTTGGACCATAAGCCTGATCCGACAAAGTCCAGAGCTCAGTATTTGCCATTGCTGGAATTGTCAGTAGAAGAGGACCCTGATGACGATAGGAATATGCATTATTTGGGCAGGGAATATATGTACAAAGGCAGATGGGACGACTGCATCGCCACCTTAAAGCGCCATCTCCAATTGCCGTCGGCCCAGTGGAAAGATGAGAGAGCGGCGTCAATGAGATTTATTGCAAAATCCTACGCCATGAAGGGCCTGAGGCAGCAGGCCAGGGACTGGTATCTGCGCGCTATAGCGGAAGCGCCGCATCTTCGGGAACCTTATATGGACCTGGCGATGCTTCTGTATGAAGACGGCGAGTGGGACGGAGTGCTGTATTTTACGGGATGTGCGCTGAAAATATGTGAGAGGCCTGACACATATATATGTGAAGCGGCCAGCTGGGGAAGTTTGCCACAGGACTTGAGGTCTATCGCACTATATAATACCGGCAGAACCGAGGAAGCTCTGACTGCGGCTAAAGCTGCTCTGGCCCTGGAGCCGACGAACTTAAGAATACGGGGGAATATAGAGGTGCTTGAAAAAGTACTGAAGAGCGAATAAAAAATGGCGGCGTTTCATGGCGCTTGAATGGAAGATACCGGTGTAGTATAATTATTGCACGAGTTTGCTGTGGGAGGAGCTTATGGCCGGTAATAATACTACACTTGCGCTGATGTATGATTTTGACAGGACCCTGTGCACAAAGGATATGCAGGAGTACAGTTTTATTCCCAATGTAAATATGACGCCGGAAGAATTCTGGACGGAGGCTAACAATCTGGCGGCAGAGCAGAAAATGGACAGGGTACTTGCGTACATGTTTATGATGCTGGACAGGGCAAGATCGGCCAGACAGAGCGTCCGGCGTGAGAGCTTTGTGGCGCTGGGACATGATTTGGAGTTCTACCCTGGCGTTGAGAGCTGGTTTGACAGAATAGGTGCTTTTGCGGATGAACTTGGGGTGCGGGTAGAGCATTATATAATCTCATCTGGATTAAGAGAAATTATAGAGGGATCTACTATTTACAGGCACTTTAAAGAAGTTTTTGCCTGTGAGTTTCTGTATGATGTTGACGACGTGGCGCAATGGCCTAAAAATGTTGTCAATTATACTACAAAGACCCAATTCCTGTTTAGAATAAATAAGGGCACTCTTGACCTTTCCGATGACCGGTCGGTAAACGAGTATGTGCCAGAGGACCGGAGACCGGTGCCATTTAGAAACATGCTTTATATCGGAGACGGCATGACCGACGTTCCGTGTATGAAGTTGGTAAAAGTGAACGGCGGATGGTCCATTGCTGTGTACCAGACAGGACACAAGGAGACGGCGGCAAGCCTTTTAAGAGATGGAAGAGCCGATTTTATTTTTGAGGCGGATTACTCCCAGGGGGGAGAGCTGGAGAGGACAGTTATGGATATTATACGGAAGATGGCCGTGACAGATGCGCTGAAACACAGGAGTGGCGCGCAGGCGGAACTGCTGGGCTGGTGATAGTATGCCAGAGATTGAAATGCTGTTTGAGCATGCGAAAAACGCCGTTTTAGTAGGCGGGCAGCTCTTAAAAGATAGAGCCATGTCCCTTCGCGTACATCTAAAGGGAAGAGATGACTTTGTAACGGATACCGATATAGCTGTTCAGAAGCTGGTGAGAGAGAAACTTGCAGCACTGGGGGAGGATATCGGATTTGTTGGTGAAGAAAACGCCAGCAATGGTCCTTTGAATGGAGATATATGGATATTGGACCCTGTAGATGGCACGTCGAACCTTATACATGACTATAAATACAGCTGCGTATCTCTGGCGCTTGTTAGAGACGGGAAGCCTGAGCTGGGGATGGTATATAACCCGTTTACGGAGGAGATGTTCTCTGCGATACGCGGACAGGGGGCTTTTTTAAACGGAGAGGCAATACATGTGACTGACATGGTAAATATGCAGTTTGCCAATATATCCTTTGGCGTTGCCCCAGGCGACAGGGACAAGGCGCAAAAGGTATTTAAAGTTGCGCTGGAAGTGTATCGGAAGTGCCATGATCTGAGACGGATGGGCTCGGCGGCTCTTGAACTGTGCTATGTTGCTGCTGGAAGGCAGGATGGATATTATGAGTTTGGCCTGAAGCCGTGGGACATCGCCGCTGGTGCGCTGATTGTCAGAGAAGCGGGGGGAATAGTCAAAACGCCTTATGGGGAGGCGGTGAGCTTTGACGGAGGGCAGTGCGTCGTCGCTGCGGGAAGCGGAATATGGCGTCAATTAGCAGGCATAATATGCGACAATATATGAGAATGCGTGCTGCAAACGGAAGTTGCAGCACGCATTTTCTTTTGTTTTATGATCTTTTAAATAAGCTGGCAGACAAGCTCTGTATAACCTGCGAGGTCGTCTACCGGTAAGCCGGCAAGCAACTTTGCCTGGGTGCAGAGCACCTGTGCAATTTTGCCCGCTTTCTCCTTATCGCTTTCAAATGCGGCCTCAAGCGCCGAGAAGATATGGTGCGACGGGTTGAGTTCCAGGACGCGCTTCGCTTTTACCTGCTGGCCTGCTTCGCCTGGTATGGCGCTGAAATACCGCTCCATCTCCAGAGAGATATCGCCCTCATAGGACATACATACGGGGCTTGTGACAAGAGCGGATGACAGCTTTACATCGGAGACCTCATCTTTAAGACAGTCCTTCAAATAATCTATAAGAGGCTTTGACTTTTCTGTTTCGGCTTCAAGCTCTTTTTTGTCCTCCTCACTTTCCAGACCTAAATCTGAACTGGTGACGCTCCTGAATTCTTTCTCTTCGTAAGAACCTAATATCTGAGCTACAAATTCATCTACATCGTCTGTAAAGTAGAGTATTTCAAAACCTTTCGATTTTATCTGCTCATTCTGAGGAAGGCCGGACGCAGTTTTCAGGCTGTCGCCTGTGGCGTAGTATATATATTTTTGCGCTTCAGGCATACGGGACACGTAATCCTTAAGGGAAGTAGATTTATCGCTGCCTGAAGAGTGGAATTTCAGCAGATCTTTCAAAAGATCTTTTTTGATACCGTAATTGTCCACAATTCCATATTTAATTTGCCTGCCAAAGCTATCCCAGAACTTATCGTATTTTTCCGGATCTTTTTCCATGAGAGAAGACAATTCGGATTTGATCTTTTTCTCAAGATTTCCAGAGATAACTTTTAGCTGGCGGTCATGCTGCAATATCTCTCGGGAGATATTCAGAGACAGATCCGGACTGTCGACTACACCGCGTACGAATCTGAAGCAATCAGGGATTAGATCGGCGCAGTTTTCCATTATCATGACGCCGGAACTGTAAAGGGTCAGACCCGGCTTGTAATCACGGCTGTAGAAATCGTATGGAGCTTTGGCCGGTATAAAGAGCATGGCTTTATAGGAGGTCAACCCTTCTGCATTTACACGTATAACGGCTACAGGGTCGTCCAAATCGTGAAAATGCTCTTTATAAAAGGCCACGCAATCTTCGTCGGAGACCTCGCTGCGGCTGCGCTGCCATATGGGAACCATACTGTTTATCGTCTCTTCGCTGACAGTTGTAACCGGTTCTGCTTTCGCGTTTCCGCTTTCATCTTTTTCTCCGGTCTCTTTGTATTCGGTATGGGAGACGTCCATTTTTATCGGCCAACGGACGTAGTCTGAATATTTCTTGATAAGTTCTCTAATCTTCCAGCTCTCAAGATAAATTCCGTAGTTTTCGTCGTCTGAGTCAGGCTTGATGTGCATGATTATATCGGTACCAGGGGTGGACTTTTCGCACTCGGTTATTGTGTAACCGTCGGCTCCCGAGCTCTCCCATTTGTATGCGGTGTCAGAACCGTACGCCCTTGATATGACGGTAACTTTATCGCTGACCATAAAGGCGCTGTAAAACCCTACGCCGAATTGACCGATTATGTCGATGCTGTTGTCGCTTTCCGCCGGCATATCATTTTTAAACTGAAGACTGCCGCTGTGGGCAATAACGCCTAAATTGGATTCCATATCCTCCTGAGTCATACCGACGCCATTATCTTTTACGGTCAGAGTCCGAGCGTCCTTGTCCGCTTCAATTCTGATAAAGAAGTCCTGGCGGTCAAGGCCCACCTTGTCGTCGGTGAGGGATATATAGCACAGCTTGTCTATGGCGTCGCTGGCGTTTGATATAATCTCTCTTAAGAAAATTTCTTTGTGTGTGTAAATAGAATTGATCATCAGATCCAGAAGCCTCTTTGACTCGGCCTTGAACTGACGTTTTGACATTTGATGTCCCTCCTTGCTATTAGGAGCCAATTTGAATGGCAGAAAATATTTTAGCACTCTCCTCTTGAGAGTGCAAGCGCCCGATAAAATAATTAACAAAAAAGCCAAATAATCTGATTGCTTGGAAGATGGGAAGCACATTTTTAGATGTTGTTGGGACCTGGCCCATATGATATAATGGGTGCGAAATTGCACTAAAAATAACGTGTGCGCCTTGGGGAACCGCCAATTTGCCGGCGTGGGCGTGGGGAGGAGACAATGGGATTATTCAAAAAGAAAAACAGGGGAGCAGGGAAAGATCCCCAGAAACTGTATGACATGGCCTTCTGGCGGGAGAGGGACCCAAAGCGCCGCCGGCAGCTCTATTACGACGCCATAGAGGCCGCCGTATGGGGCGAAAAGGACAAGTATGTTATCAGGGACGCCCTGAACCAGCTTTTGCTGGACGGGGAGCTGAACCGAGAGATCCCAAAGATATTGAAGCTGGCGGAAAACCTCGATCAGGACGACCGGCAGGATTTCACATCCGCCGTAAAGGAACTGCAGAGCTACGGCATAGATAACGTGCCGCCCAGTCGCGACGCAATGCAGGATTTCCTGCTTGACGCCGCAAAGCGCGGCTCCAATGCCGCCGCCAGATACGGCTGGGAGGTTTATGGCAGCCGCACCTACAGGCTGAATCCGCGTAAGGACGAATTTTTTGAGGCCAGGGCCCTGGCGGGACTCAGGGGCGACAGCGTGTGCCTGATGTTCCAACTGGCGTCTGCGAATAATATATCTAATAAGACGTTTACCGGCAGGGAAAATCAGTATAAATTCTGGGAGGAGTTCAGCGATAACCTCTATAATAAGAAGCTGCCGCTGCCGCCCTTTTCCGAGAGCCTGCCCCGATGGCAGAAGGCCGTCCGGCTGGACAGGGAGGCAAAAGAAGCCATGGACAAGAAGCTTATTGACGAGTGGAACAGGCTCTGCCGGCGGCGGGACGCGGCCTGGGAGCACATAGACGATCTGGAGGTGTACGCTCTTAGAGACGAGGGACGGACACTGGATGAGATTCAGGAGGAGCTGGAGATTGTCTGTGACTGGCTTCTGGCGCGGGAGAGGATATATCGCTTCCAGCAGGATCACAAAGAGCTGTCCTTGGAGGGGAAGAAGGAGTATTACCCCCTATTTCCATATAAGCCCGGCTCACCTATGCCCCAGTGGAAATGGCCTGACTGGCCACAGGAGGCCGAGTCCCTCTTTAGCCGTGCCAGAGATATGGAGCATGTGGGACTGGACTATAAGAAGATAGTGAGCCTCTATAAAGAGGCCGCAGAGATGGGACACGGCGGGGCCATGTACTATCTGGAGTCTCTGAGGACCTTCTGGTCCGGTGCGGGGAGTGATACACGGGGATACCGGACGGAAGATATACTCAAGGCCGGCTGGCCGCTGGTAGGCAGCTGGAGATGGCCGGAAGTGGACAAGGACAATGTTGTAGGCGTTATAGAGCTGACCCGACAGGGGGATATGGACGGCCTTCGGCATCTTACTGAGCTCATGATGGTCCGCTACAGAGAATGCCGCGACGATCCGGAAGATGCCCAGCGCCAGGCGAGAACAGACGCGCGTATTACGCTGAGCCTGCAGATGGACTATAATCGGATCCTGGCGGAGATGGGGGACTGCGAGGCCGCCTTCCGGCTTGTTTGGCTATATTTTGAATGTAGAGATGTGCCGGAATTTGACCTGTATCTGTCCTTCAAGCAGCAGCACAGCCAGGAGAACCTTTTTGCAATGAACAGGGGCCTGGGGTGCTATGTAGCTCTGTTTAAAGAGGGAATCTTCGGTACAAATGAGGAGCAGTGCCTGACCCTTGCAAAAAGAGCTGAGCAGCTGGGCTTTACTGGCGCTGTGGAGGAATACAGAAATTATGCAAAGCAGAGGGCGGAGATGGACGCTCTTCAGGAGCGGCAGCGGCGCCAGGCACGACAGGCAGCCTACGAGCAGGCACGGCGGGAGGCCGTGGCCCGAGGCATGGAGGAATACAGACGTACTCTGGACTGGGCAGAGCGGGATATCTCCATACTCTCCGGCGGCTTCGGCGGCACCAGGGAGGAGGACTTCCTGCGGGGAGACATTTCCACTCAGCAATACGCCAGGGAGAGATTTATACGCGGCGAGCTTGAGGACAGCCGCCAGCGGAAACTGGAAGAGGACTTCGACTATTCCCACAGGTATGATGAGGATGACTGATAGGGCAAATGGCGCCTCAATTTATTTCAATAAAACCTATACTGCCGTTTAACGGCTAAAAATTACGGAGGGATTGAAATGGGACTTTTCGGAAAGAAACGCCCTAAGGTAGATGAAGGGGAGCAATGCTACATGCGGGCTTTGAACAGCTTTGCCATAGGGGACACAGGCCGGGCTTTGGAATATCTCAATAAATCGGTAGAGCTGAAAAACAGGCACGGCATGAGCCGACTGGCCAGGTACTACTTTGAGAATTACCCAGATGATGCAAATAAACTTCTCACGGCCGCCCAGCTTATGGAGCAGGCGGAGGCCGCCGGAGCCATGGTGGACAACTACGATCTGGGGCGACTTTACGATAAGTTAGAGAGGCCCCAGGAGGCCTTCCAGAGGTATCTTGCCGCCGCCAAATCGGGGGAGAAAGAGTCGGTTTTCCAGGTAGCCTACAGGTACGCCTACGGCAAAGGCGTAGAGCGGGATTATAAGGAAGCCGCCAACTGGTATGAGAAGGCCGTGGAGCTGGACGTCCCCGGCGCTTATAACAATTTAGCCAATTTATATAATTCGGGCAGAGGCGTCGAAAAGGACCAGCGGCGGGCCATGGAGCTTTACA
>CALWYO010000096.1 GCA_944385785.1 uncultured Oscillospiraceae bacterium
TGCTATCTGAGGTGTCAGCAGCAGTCGGGGCATCTCCATATGCGGTATCATGAAGCTCATCATCAGCTGTATCTTCCGTATCAGTGGTAGCGTTCACATCCTCAGCAGAGCCATCCTCGGGCGTATCTTCAAACTGATCGCTATCGCTGTCAGTATCATCGGAGAAGGTGTCAACATCCTCAGCAGCGCCATCTTCAGATATATCCTCAAGCTGATCGCTATCGCTGTCAGCATCATCGGAGAAGGTATCTACATCCTCAGCGGCGCCATCCTCGGGCGTATCCTCAAACTGATCGATATCGCTGTCAGCATCCTCAGTAGCGTTGTCCTCAGGTACCTCGTCCATGGAGTCGTCAAAGTCGCCTTCTTCAGATACCTCGTCCATGGAGTTATCAAAGTCGTCCTCTTCAGGTACCTCGTCCATGGAGTTATCAAAGTCGTCCTCTTCAGGCACCTCGTCCAAGGAGTCATCAAAGTCGTCTTCTTCAGGTACCTCGTCTATGGAGTCATCAAAGTCGTCCTCTTCGGGTACCTCGTCCAAGGAGTCATCAAAGTCGTCCTCTTCAGGCACCTCGTCTATGGAGTCATCAAAGTCGTCTTCTTCGGGTACCTCGTCCATGGAGTCGTCAAAAACGTCTTCTTCGGGAATGTCATCAATAGAGTCATCTAAATCATCAAACTCGGGAACATCCTCTGTGGTATCGTCAAGATCGCCGGCTTCTGGAATGTAATCAGTGGAATCATCGAAGCTTTCTGAGGAATCACTTATATCGGAAGTATCTATGTCAGATACATCAGAAGTATCGACAGTTTCGCTGAACTCATCCATTTTATCACCGCCTATAAGATATTACGCAATTCTATAACAGGGTAAGACTAAAGTTTTCTAAGCGAATTCTCAACTTGTATATCTCTAATTGGAATTTTAGTACCATATTTTATACGTCTCCACAAATGGAGCTTAACGCACAAGAGAAGTTCTCTTGAAAAAGGCTCATCATTAAGCTCCGACCGTACAAGGGAGACAATTCTTGATAGTACTTTGGCCAATACATTGATATCGGAGGTATCCGGCTTAAAATTGCGGACAAATATGCGCCTGGCGATTTCCCTGGCAAGCATACGGCGATCCTGATCGCAGCTATGCTCGCAGTATTTAATCATAGAGCACTCCGGATACGGTCTGAGAAGCTGAGATTTATCGTCCCAATAAGTTGAGAGGGCCTTTATACTGCCGTCTGATAAGGATATGTCAATGTTATTTTCAAGGCGATAATCAGGGGTAACGACTTCTTCAGGATCATCCAGCTTATTAAAGAAGAAGAATGCTTCTCCAGGTTTAAGTCTGGCAAGCCTCTGGACCTGCTGGTCATCCATATTTATGCTGTCTGATATTATTTGCTTGTCCATGGCCTCAACCAGTCTGAAAACAACTTTCATGTCGGTGAGAGCAACCACGTCAGTACCGACTTTTCTCGGAGATTGGTCAGCAATAATCAAGCCAACACCATAAGAACGGATCTCTGCCAACATTCTCTTAACAAGGCCCTGAGCAATGGCGCTGGGATTGGCATCACCTTGTCCAGAGTTAGTCTCAGAATCGAGAAGAACATGGGCTTCTTCCAACAGTATAACATTTCTTAAACCGCCGTCACCTACATAATTAGCGTTGACATACGCCAGAATCGAGAGAAGAAGCAGAGAAATAATAAGAGCCTTTTGGTCGCTGTTTTCAATTGCCGCAAGTTCAATAACTGTCGGCTTTGAAAGCAGGTCTTCAATTGGTATTGAGTGGTAGTTGTCAAAAAGATTAACAAGACTGTTAAGGCGGACAGTACCAGCCCTTCCAATATTTTTGGCGTCGCCGGTATAGCCGATCTCATCAAAAGTGGATTGAAAGCATTTGATAAAATCGGAGATGTTGAATATCCCGCCTCTGCTATCGCTTGTGTATGAGTCCAGCCAGCGAAAATCTGAGTAGCAATTATTTATTGATTCCTCAAATATTTTGTCCAGAGGCGTAGTCATTGACACGGCAGCGGCAAAGGCTGTTTTTAATGTTGATTTGTAAGTTTCAAGCCTGACGTTTTTCGGAGGTATGAACGGATTAAACACAAAGGGTGAAATGAAGTTTTTCCCAGGTGTAAATATCTGAAGATCAGGTATGCTCTGGATCAGGGCGCGGTACTCGTTCTTAGCCGGCTCGATTACTAAAAACGGGATGTTATGCTCTTTCCACAATCTGTCCAAAAGACCAACGGAAAAGGTGGTCTTACCAGAACCAGGGGTGCCGACAACCAGCATATGCTTTGCCAGATCCTTAAGGGAGAAGCCTATTGTGTCTCCATGGGCGGAAGACTTTAATTTCCCGACGACAATGTCTCCGCTATTTACGATATTGTCTGTATACGTGCGGCTGACTTTAGCTGAGTCATTTATGACGAGTCCCGCCGCAACTTCATCACTGCCTATAGGCAACCGAAAAAAAGCTGATCCCTCATCAGCTGTGATTATGTATGGGAGCCTGTAAAAGTCTGTATATTCTTTACGCTGCCAGATAAATTGATTTCTTCCAGAGTAGAATATGGCCTCGTTGACGGCCCAGGGGAGTGGATAATAATTGTTCAGTATATCCACGTCGCCGGCGGGTAAAGGCAAGAATTTCAAATTGGCGTTTTCATCGCCAGACCGGCTTAATTGACCGTATAACTGGTTGGAAATACCGGAAACAGAGTTAGAAGGCCCCATTACGAAAATATTGAACAAGAAAAGGGGAGAGTTCTTATTCTCTTCGTAGTACCGATATAATTTTGCCTGTTTTTCGGCAAGGGCAAAACTGATACTGCCGACTCCCTGAGCCATAATTCCTTTGCTTAAGGTGTCCAGCTGTTGTAACATATGTCCAAGAGTCGTGCTTTCCTGATATGTATAGCTGGCAGGAATAAGCTGAAAAAATACCGCGCAGTTAGGGTATCTGTTGAGCGAGTTTACAAATCTGCTCATATCCTGAATTGCGTCAGGAATTTTATCAAAAGAAAAACACACTGGAAGCAACTGATTCTGCAAATCTTCCAGCCGTTCGTCTTTAACAATTGCTTTTATATCCTGAACATCAATCCCCTTGAGCTTTTCATTTAAATAAGTGAAGGAAACTTCACGCACATCGTATTTCTGAAGAGTCAGTGACGCTTCGCAAATACGGATCAGTTCGGCAATTATTTTTTCAATGGATGATTTATTTGAACCAATGGACCTAACAGAAATATATAGATGTATATTTGCGTTGTATGGCTGGTTGACAGCCTCATCTGTAATCCATAAGAGTTCTAAAGAGATATCTTGACCATCAGCATTTTGTACGTGAAGAGTGCGATATATTTGGTAGACTTCTGTAAGAAGATTAGACATATCCATTTTATATTGTGTAATGGCCTCTTGGATATTGTCAAACCTTCCGGATAGTATCGAATAACTTGGCACCGTAGATATCTCTATAATTCCAAGGCCGACAAATTCACCGCCGCTTAGTTCAGCAAAAGATGATAAAGCATGATCCATATATATCGCTCCCAAATCGAAGAGGTTTTAAGGATAATCGATTCTATAAATATTCCCCTTGCATTTTCTAAAAAGTCTGTTGGCCGTTAATATGATACCAACAATTAACCCGTACTTTTTCACAGCTAATATGGCGTACTCTGAACATGTCGGCATAAAAAGACATCTTCGCCTTACGTTTTCGTCAGCATAGTGCTGATATAGATGGACTATACCAATAAAAGCAGGACGGGCTACAATAATAAAAGATACAAGCAGTAAGACAAAAAAGTATAGGACAGGGAAGAGAATGCTGTGTTCTATTTTAAACTGATAAAGTGTTTCTGATAAATATGAGAGGATGCCAAACCTATCAAGGAGGACATAGGAAGCTGCGAAAAATACGATAACAGAAAGCAAAAATACCGACACATACTTTATAACTTTCTTTATATCTGTATCCGGCCGAACCAACGGACGGAACATAACATATTTTTGTGCAGCATCCTGTTCTTCCAGGCTTGGCATCCTATCATGACACATAGTTAAACCTCAGAAATAATCTGAACAAAGTGATTATCGTCAGAAATTAAGAGTTTTTCTTTTCTCTGAGTTTTGACTTCATACCCTGAATTGCACGATCAGTGTACTCATTTTGGTTCATAGAGCAGGTAAAATTCATTCCAGGTACAACAATCATAAAAGTACTCGTATCAACATTTTGATTTATGTAGCTGACCTGCAAACAACCGCCGGATTTGGGAACTATTTTTTCTACCGAATCGGATTTTGAAGAGAAGTTGGTGACATCCCTGTAGAAGTACTCATCAGTCTTCTCTTTTACTGTGTTGCTGTCCATATTGAAAGTATACTGATATACGTATATCTGAGTGGAGCTAAAGAAAAGCCAGGTTATCTGGTATTGACTTGAACGCCAAACTAAATCCTTCCCCTGGATAGCGCGGGCGCTTTTATTGTCGAAGTTATATCCCTCAAAGTGCACTGGTTCAATTTCATTAACTTCGGTTTCATCAATGCCTAACTTATTAAGAGCACGGGCTTTAAAGTCCTCGCTGTTAGCGCGGGCCTGAACAAGTGATTCGTATTCAGAGTCTGACATAGTGCTGGATAAGCAGCCTCCGCTACCATAGAAATAATCAATTACTTTGCACTGCTCAGGTGTTTTTCCCTGCTTAGCCGCCTTTTTCTCAGCAGCTTTTGGATCATTAAGACATCCTCCCATTTGTGATACCTCCGGTCAATGTTAATGTGTATATTCCTAAAAATCGACACGAGCGATTTATTAGAGACAAGAAGGCCGATCAACGCCGAGTATGGCATACAGCTGTTCCACATCATAAGGGGAGTACCCTGCCTCATTTGCTGTAGCCAGGGCCTCCTGATATGTGGGGCTGGTTTTAAAAGACTTGCGGCTGAAATAATCATACTTGATATATGCCAGGAAATAAAAATAAATGCCTCTCGGTTCTATCATTATAGCTGCATTAATGTATTCTAATATTTTGTCAATTGTAGGACGTTGTGATAGAAACGCTTTTTTTCCGCCTAAAAGACAAATAGCGGCGTAAAAGAAAGTTTCGGAATTATCAAAGTTGTCTTCCATGGCCTTTTCAAAAGATTGAAGGGCTTTATCATACATTTTCAACTTTAAATAACACATGGCTATTGAGTTATTAAGGTCTCTGTTGTCAGGGTTTTCAGAAAGAGATTTTCTATATGAACTTGCATATTTATTAACCTGCAGAGGAGTCATGTTATACACACTATTAAAAGTTGAAATGATAATTGGGCTATGGCACCATTCACACTCGGTTTGACCAGTAGAAACACGAGCCCCGCAACCCGGACAATTTATCTCAATAATTTGTTGAGACATTGAGAATTCCCCCCAAAAAGTTTAAAAAACAAAATTATACGGTCTATCAGGCAACAAAAAGAGAAACGTAGAACATATTGTGCTATTTTTAACTAATAATACAAAATATCGCGAAGTTTGTCAATATTATATCAATATTATGGAAAATATATTTTTGCAGTCCTTAATACGTTGTACATTGAATAACAGAATTTACAGTTTTAGCCTATACAACGTAAACTACAACAGTTGACACTATTCAATATTACGTAAGTCAGGACGCAATATGCCATCTGGTGTATATTGATAACCTGATAGAAATTTTGGGGTTACTTATGTGATTTATTGGCCGGATATTATCGTGATGATAGCAGCAATTACTATATTTTCAGACATTTCAAGTCTGACTAAAATTTAAATGAATTGTACAACTTGTTAGTAAGAAGCTGCTTAATTACATAACGATTAGCGGATTGGTATTGCTGATGTCTTGCCAATCCGCTTAATTATTTTAAATTAACTTGTATTTTTTCATAGTACTTTTTAGCATTTCTGCCGTGTTATCACTCATAGTACATAGAGGAAGCCTGAAATCAGATCCACAGAGCCCCATTAAGGATGCCGCGGTTTTTACGGGGAGCGGATTTGTCTCAATAAACAATGACTTCATCAGATCAAAATATTCTCTGTGCAATTTTGATGCCTCGCCGAATTTGTCTGAAAGACAAAAGTTAGTGATAGAGACAATTATATCGGGGATGATATTGCTTGCGACAGAGATTACGCCTTTAGCACCTATCGACATCATTGGTACAGTCAGATCGTCATTTCCGCTCCAAATATTTATATTATCACCGCAGAGCGATAATACCTTTGATGTATAAGAGAGATCACCCGTTGCATCTTTCAGTCCATTAATATTTGGATGGGAGCACAGAAGCGCACAGGTTTCCGGCAGAAGAGAGACACCTGTGCGCGACGGCACATTGTACATAATAATAGGTATATGTACCCTGTCTGCAATAAATGTATAGTGTTCAATAAGACCTTTTTGCGTGGGCTTGTTATAATATGGTGTTACAATCAAAAGCGCATCGGCACCAGCGTCTTCGGCAGCTTGCGACTGATACAACGCACGCTTTGTATCGTTTGTACCTGCACCAGCGATGACTTTCATTTTTCCAGAAGTGTTCACACATGCTTTTATAATCTGGGTTTGTTCTTCAGGCGTCATTGTAACAGCTTCGCCGGTAGTGCCGCAAACAGTTATAGCGGCAATACCGGCGATCTTTTGAATTTCCATTATACTGGCAAATGAAGCAAAGTCAATTTTGTCATTTTTCAGCGGCGTTATTATAGCCGTTGAAGTACCAGTAAAAACAGGTGCTTTCAAATTTTACATCCCTTTCGGCAAATTGTCGGCAGCAGACCAACCGGAAGGGGGAGACACTAATCCATATATCCCTGTGCACACAGAAGCTCAGCTAACAGCACGCCGCCTCCAGCTGCACCGCGAAGTGTATTGTGAGATAGACATACGAATTTATAATCGTACTGGGTGTCGGTTCTCAAACGCCCAACACTTATGGCCATTCCATTTTCTAAATTTCTGTCAAGTTTCGTCTGCGGACGATCATCTTCATCAAAATAATGGATGAATTGCTTTGGCGCTGACGGTAGCTGTAACTTTTGCGGAAGACCGGAAAACTCTGCCCAGTGACGGAGAATCTCGTCAATTGAAGGTTTCTTTTCAAAAGAGGCAAATACAGCCGCCATATGCCCGTCAGAACAAGGTACTCGGAAACACTGTGCGGTTATAGATGGAGCAGCGGCCTTGACTATTTTTCCGTCTTTGATGCTTCCCCATAATTTAAGAGGCTCCTGCTCCGATTTTTCTTCTTCGCCACCTATATATGGAATGACGTTATCGATAATATCGGGAAATGTCTCAAAAGTTTTCCCAGCGCCAGATATGGCTTGATAGGTACAAACAAGAGCCTTGGAAAGTTTGTACTCATCTTTAAGGGGGTGTAGTGCCGGCACATAGCTCTGCAGTGAGCAGTTGGACTTAACGGCGATGAAACCCTTTCTGGTGCCAAGCCTGGTCCTTTGGCTGGGTATTATTTCAAGATGCTCCGGATTGATCTCAGGGACTACCATGGGTACGTCGTCTGTCCAGCGGTGGGCGCTGTTGTTGGAAACAACAGGGCATTCATGTTTTGCATATGCTTCTTCAAGCGCCTTTATCTCATCTTTTTTCATATCGACTGCAGAAAAGACAAAATCGACATTAGACGCGATTTCATCGATATCAGTTTCAGCACATTTTACAATAAGTTTTCCGGCGCTTTCAGGTATAGGGGACTGCATAAGCCAGCGTCCAGAAACCGCTTCACTATAGGATTTGCCAGAGCTGCGGCTGCTGGCTGCCACCTCAGTAAGTTCAAACCACGGATGCTGATCGATCAGTGTGACAAACCGCTGACCAACCATACCCGTAGCGCCAATAACTCCCACTTTATACTTCTTCATGGTCTGCCTCCGTTACTATCATATTCTACCGAAAGAAAAAGTTTCCGGCAAAAAATCTTTTAATTATAAAAGATGATATAGCCAAATGATGAATTTTGTAATATAATGTTACCGATTCGCAGTTGCAAAACAGCGAACAATTTTTGAGTGATAATATTTGATGATACTTTTTTGCATGTTATCACACTATTTTTTTGATGTCAATGAAAGTTTGAGTCTTGACATGCTATTGTGATCTAATCCCTTTGAAAGGAACTAATGATGAATAAGATCTGGAAAAAAATCTTGATATTATCTCTGTCTGTACTAATGCTCGCTGGGCTTTTCCAGACAGTACCGTCTGCTTACGCCTATACTGCCCCTGTGAGTATAGTGAGAGTAGCTCTTTATAATGATACGGAGACTTATGAGTCTGCAAATCTTCAAAACGTGTCAGGCGCAGGGTATGGATATGAATTTGGGTATTATACTTCAGATAGACAGTTTGTGTCCCTGGGAGCGACTGTTACAAGTACAAACCAGATTACAATGATGATGGATAGAAACATGGTTTACAATTCATCGTCAAACAGTTACTCTGCGGGCACAGACGGCAGCATTGTCGTCGGGTGCTATCATATACGACTGGACTCGGCTTATCCCGATTATTCCAGTGCAAGGGCAGCTGCAGATTCTTTTTCTACTGTTAACGCTTTTGTGCGGTATGAAGACGGCAGCTTTTATGTCTGTGTCGGCGATTACATATCATCTGCTGAAGCTGCGGCTGCAGCCCCTGGTCTTGGGATTACTCAGACATATACCATTGACAGCGGCTCTTCTTATACGGTCACCGTAGTTGCCTCACGAACCGATACCATTCTTTTTGAGTTTGACTGCGGCACTACATACAGCCTTGCCGTTAGACCTATTGCGACAAATGGGGTAAAAAGTCAGACCTATTTTAAGCGCAGGACATATTACGGTGACTTCGTATACTGGCGTAATACAGGCGGGAATCTGCGCGTGATAAATTATGTAAATGTTGAAGATTATGTGAAGGGCGTTATCCCTTATGAGATGAGCCCGTCGTGGCCTATTGAGGCCCAGAAAGCCGGCGCCATAACAGCCAGGACATATGTTATGGCAAATCTTAATAAACACAATTCTCTCGGTTTTGATGTATGTAATACTATAGACTGCCAAGTCTATCGCGGAACAACTGGGGCAACGTCTACTTCTGATTCTGCTGTCGATGGGACCGCCGGTCAATATCTTGTTTATCAGGGGTCTCTCTGTGAAACATACTATTATTCCAGTAACGGCGGTGCCACAGAAAATAGCGAGAATGTATGGACTAATGCCGTACCCTATTTAAGAGGAATCGAAGACCCGTATGAAGCTGCTGTGGCTGACAGTATATCCAGCTATTATTGGACTGTGACATACACCGGAAGCGAATTGGCTTCAAGACTGAGATCAAGGGGATACAATTGTTCCACTATAGTTAATTTTGAGGTAGTTGAATTTACTGAGATGGGTAATGTGTATAGCATACGCTTTACCGACAGCAACGGTAGAACATTTACATTTTCAAAAGAGAGCGCGAGGACAGTCCTTGGTCTTAGATCTCAGAGATACACAGTAAATGGGCAGCAGGTGACTACAGGGAGCGGCAGCGTGTACGTCAATTCGTCCACAGGCGAATTGGGTACTGATCTTAACGGAGCATACGCGATCGGCTCTGGCGGAGTTGGACAACTGCCTAATGGTGATGTGTATGCTATAACTGGCACTGGCACGGTGGAAAAAGTAGATACTTCAGCTTCCACGAGTACGGGCGGCACATCTGGTACCAGCGATACGTTTGTAATTACCGGAAGCGGGTATGGGCACAACGTGGGCATGAGCCAATGGGGAGCGTATTCGATGGCCAGGTACTATGATAAGACGTGTGTCGATATTCTCACATTCTATTACACCGGAGCGGAAGTCGTCACATCTAATTAGTTTATAATTAATTCAAATAGAGGCTTTATTTTATTATGAAAACGACAGAGTTTTACTATGATCTTCCCAAAGAACTTATTGCACAGACACCTCTGGACAGAAGGGATAGCTCAAGGCTTATGCTCCTTGATAAGCAGACGGGCGCGATCGAACACAGACATTTTTATGAGTTGCCAGACCTTTTAAATCCGGGTGATTGTCTTGTGTTAAATGATTCAAGAGTTATGCCGGCAAGGCTTTTTGGAAAACGCCAGACAGGCGGTGCCGTGGAAGTTTTACTTCTTACTGATAAGGGCAACGGAGTTTGGGAATGCCTCACAAGGCCTGGCAGGAAAACAAGAAAAGGTACTGTGCTTACTTTTGGCGATGGAGAGTTGGAGGCAACTGTTGTTGATGAAGTTTCCGGAGGAAATAAGCTGATAAAATTTGAATATGACGGCATATTTATCGAAATATTGGAGAAACTGGGGCGCATGCCACTGCCTCCGTACATCCATGAGGAGCTGGAGGACTCTGAACGATATCAGACCGTTTACTCCAGAGAACTCGGCTCAGCTGCCGCTCCAACTGCAGGGCTGCACTTTACACCTGAACTTTTAAAGAGTATCGAATCAAAGGGAGTGGAACTTGCATATATTACCCTCCACGTGGGACTGGGTACTTTTCGCCCTGTAAAAGAAGAAAATATTGAAGATCACGACATGCATTCAGAATTTTGCATTGTTTCTCAACAGGCTGCGGACATTGTAAATAGGGCTAAAGACGGAGGAGGCAGGGTTATATCTGTTGGTACGACGTCTTGCCGTACAATCGAGTCCTTTGCTGATGAAAGCGGGCATTTGGTGGCCCAGTCCGGATGGACAGATATATTTATATATCCCGGGTATAAATTTAAATGCATGGATGCGCTTATAACAAATTTTCACCTTCCGGAGAGCACATTGCTGATGCTTGTATCAGCCTTGGCAGGGAGGGAGCATATATTAAATGCATACAATGAAGCGGTGAAGGAAAAATACAGGTTTTTCAGTTTTGGAGACGCAATGTTTATAAGCTAAGCAAAAAGTAACGGCAGGTTTTAAAACCTGCCGTTACTTTTTTACTCTCAATTTTCTGTTGATATATTTTTTAAATTATCTATATAATCTGGTGTTTTGCAAAAACCCTGCGGGAAATAGTACTACCAGCTGCCAAAAAAAGCAGCGCCGTAGGAACTGCCCATATGGCGTATAACGCACCGTTGCCCATTTGCTCCACTGACATGAGAGAAATGGCCTGTACATGGTAAAATGGCAAGAGTCCAACAAACCGAAACAACGGATTTATCTCGGTGATCGGCAGCAAAACCGGAAAAAGAAAAATTGCCATAGAAGTAACGAAAGCTATAATCTGATTTTTACTGATTGCAGATATAAGCAGCGTAATTCCCGTTACACTGAGAGTACAGGTAAACGCCAAAAGAATCTGATATCTAAGCAGTGTCCCGCAAGTTATATTGAAGGGGATGAACCCCTCTACATAGTCGCTTGGGGCAAACAGGATACTGCAATCTAGTCCGTCCGTTCCATAAATGGCAAGATCGAGAAGCAGGTTAAATATTGCGACCGTGGCGGTAGTAAGTAAGGCGGTGAGAATCGCTGCTGACACCTTAGCTGCCGTACATTTTGTTTTTCCATATCTGCTGGTCAATATGATATTGTCAATGCCGTCATACTCACCGGAAAAGATTGGGGCAATCATAATAATAACCGCCAGCGCAAGGGCAGTAAATATTCTTACCAAGTTTTTACTTGTAGTAAGCCAGCCGTCGACATATCCAATTTTTATTTCTTCGTTACCGAACACATCAGAAACACTTAAACCATTCCACTTTCCATCTTTATCAGAAAATCTGGAAAAAACTGCTGATTGTGTGGCGTTTTGATACAGATAAATTGCATTGAGACCATTCAGATCGTAAGCCGGTGCAAAATCAGACATCATCTGCTGTACTTTTTCATCTGTCAGAGTCCCTTCATATTTTTTGGCGATCAATCTGTCAATTTCTACAGCTGCTTTCCCTGAGCCCTCGTTACTTTTTCCGTCAAAGGCATACTTGTTTTGATAGGCAGAAAGGGAAATAAGGATAGAAAACAGAAATATTCCGACAAGGGCAATAAAAGCTAAACGCTTTGAAAATATTTTTCGCAGTTCAAAAAGAATTAGTCTTTTCATCCTTCATTGTCTCCTTTGAAATAGAACAGGTACAAATCTTCCAAAGTTGGTTGCACCCTTTCCGTATTTTCCATAGGTGGACGATCTCCAATAATCCGCAAGATCGTCTTGTTTTCACTGATATTCCTTAGATTGCTTGTATTGTAGGCAGCAGCATATTGTTCCGCGTAGGCCGTTGGAACTGTGCATTCCCATACTTGGCCGTCGATTTCGGAAGTGATCTCCTGCGGATTCCCAAAATGGATGACGTGCCCGGATTTCATCATAATGATTTCCTCCGCGATAAACTCCACATCGGAGACAATATGCGTAGACAGGATTACAATGCGGTCTTTTGAAAAGGCGCTAATCAGATTGCGGAAACGGACACGCTCTTTCGGGTCAAGCCCCGCTGTCGGCTCGTCTAAAATCAAAATATGTGGATCATTGAGCATGTCTTGTGCAATCGCCAAACGCTGTTTCATGCCTCCCGAAAAGGTTTTGATTTTGTGCTTACTCTCATAGAATAAATCTACGGCTTCCAGCAGCTCTTTTGATTTCTTCCGCGCCGCCTTTTCGTCTAAGCCTTTTAGTGAAGAAACATAGAGCAGAAAGTCATACGCTGAGAAGTCAGGGTAATATCCAAAATTCTGTGGTAAGTAGCCCAAGAGACTTCGATATTCCTCACCAAGTTCAACAGTATTTATACCATTCAGTAAGATCTTACCAGAATCAGGATTTTGAATATTGCATAGCAGTCGCATAAATGTTGTTTTTCCTGCGCCGTTTGCGCCCAATAAGCCGTAAACGCCATTTGTCAATGTGATATTCAAGTTGTTTACGGCAGCTTTAGAACCGAACTTTTTTGTCAGTCCGATTGCCTTGAGTTCCATAAAAAAGCTCCTTTCCCTATGGGGAGCAATAAAAATACTCTCCATGTGTTTTCGTGGAGAGTATAAAAGAGAAATATCTACTTTCTATCTACAAAGTGGAAGATTTGAAATAGGCCGATACATTCGCCCCGTATGAGGTATTTCCAATCTGCAAATAGCCGTTATGGTGCTCACAAAACAACTTGCAAATATATAATCCAAGTCCAAAATGTTCAGAACGGTTGTTTTCTACTGTGAAGTATGGATTTGTAGCTTTTTGCAGGCTGTCTTTATCAAAACCTTTCCCATCGTCCGATACTGAGAGTAGTAATCCGTTATCGCGCAAAGAAAAAGATAGTGTTATTGCAGACTGAGCATACCGAACAGCGTTTGAAATTAGATTATTGCATACTTGTGAAATAAATGAACTGTCAAGAGATAGCTGCAAAATAGGTATATCACACTGCAAAATTAATTCTCTGTTGTTTTTTTCACATACAATTTTTGCGCTGTCATACAGAGAAGATATAAACGGCTGCAAGTCAATAAACTCATATTCCGGCTGAGCATCTTCAATCCGCTGAAGATTACTCATGCTGTCCACATAGTCTTCCATACGGGAGATATGCTTTCGCATTGTGGCGGCGGTCTCTCGCGTTTGTGGATTGTCGCTGGCTTGCAATATTTCATTATAGCCCTTTAGCACTGTTAAGGGAGTACGTAAATCATGTGCAAAAGCAGCGTTAAGTGCTTTCCGCTCCTCCACTTGCCGCCACATTTTAGAGAAATTATCCGCAAGGGTTGTCCTCATAATCTCAAAAGACTTGCATAGTTGGCCCAACTCGTTTTTGCTATTGTAGTCAATAGAAAAATCCAAATCGCTATTCGCTATTTTCTCGGAAGCTGCCTGCAGTTCGCTAAGTGGCTTTTTAAGCTTGTTTTTGTAAAACAGCAATGCGGCAGCGATAATACAAAACGCGGAATAAACAGGCGCGGCAATTATTGGGAATATCTCCAATATGGCGATTGTGCTCTGGTCTTGTTCGGATAGCGTTGTTATCTCAGTTCCGATGTAAGTGCCTTCACCCAACTGTTCCCCCTGCTCATTCGTCAAATAATACTTTTCGCCGGACGGGGGATAGGACAATTTAATACTTTCAGCGGCAGCGTTGCATATTGAAAAAGTTGCTACTGATAGAAGAAGAGCGAGAACAACGAAGGTAATTACATAGAGGATAAGACTTTTTCGAATGGAGAGATCATATCTATGGTGATTTATTTGACCCATTTGTACCCACACCCCCAAACCGTTTCAATGTATATGTGATCGGTATATGCTGCGATTTTCGCTCGTATTCTGCGGATGTGTTCTGCTACAACGCTGCTGTCGCCCTCGCTGTCATACCCCCAAATACGCTCATAAATCCGTTCTTTATCAAAGACCTGTCCCAGATTTTGAGAAAGCAGTTCCACAATATCAAATTCTTTTTTTGCAAGCGCTACACGTTTGCCATCAAAGAATAGGCAACGCTCCGAATAATCAATCGTCAAATCACCGGAAAACTTGACTTGCGCTTCAAAGTTATGCCGTGCTTCTCGGCGCAAGTGAGCACGTACCCTAGCTTCAAGCTCTATAAGTGAAAATGGCTTCACAATATAATCGTCTCCGCCAACGGCAAATCCTTTTACCTTGTCTTCATCTTCAATTCTTGCGGTTAGAAAAAGGACGGGACAGGATATGTGATCGCGTATACGCCTACAGATTTCTAATCCATCTATTCCGGGCATATTTATATCAAGCAGGATAATATCCGGATGTTTTTCCACTTGCTTAAAAACTTCATAGCCATTTAAGGCTGAGAGGACAAAAAAACCTTTGCTTTCAAAAAAATTGGTAAGCATGGAAATAATATCGCGTTCATCGTCGGCGATCAGTATCTTTTCACACATATTACACACCCCCCTAACTAAAAAGTATAACAAATATTTTTCAACTATTTATAAACTTTAGCGTATTTTCTATATGTGAATTAGCAAGTACAATACTATTATTCTAAACCTGATATCTATCAGATCTCATGAGTTAAAGATACTAAGCAGGGTGAGAGAAATTTACCTTGACAGTTTGTAAAAGGTGAGATATATTGTAACTTACAAACTGTTGATGCGGGAATAAAGCTTGTTGTGCACTTACAGAGAGCCTGGGATGCTGTGATCCAGGCAGAACGCA
>CALWYO010000097.1 GCA_944385785.1 uncultured Oscillospiraceae bacterium
AAAGCGGCAAACAATTTTTTTTTAATATAATCAATAAAAAGAAAAATATAGTTTGCAACTTACACATTGTGGCTATATAATTGAGATATGTTGGAGATAACTTTAATCTGTGTCGGCAGGATGAAGGAAAAATTTTATATTGACGCCGCCAGCGAATATATCAAGCGGCTTGGAGCATATTGCAGGATATCCGTCAAAGAGGTGCCGGAGGCTGTGAGAGGCCGCTCTACAGCGGGGGAAACTGAATCCGCGCTTCAGAGAGAAGGGGCCGCCATAGCCGCCGCAATACCCCGCGGCGCTGCGGTAATCGCCATGTGCATTGAGGGGCGCCAGATGTCCTCTGAAGAGTTTGCCGGAGCCATTGAGGATTTCGCTGGAAGGGGAATATCGAAGCTCTGTTTTATTATAGGCGGTTCAGACGGGCTCCACCAGAGGATAAAGGCGATGGCTTCGCTGCGGATGTCCATGTCGCTTATGACTTTCCCGCACCATCTTGCCAGAGTAATGCTTTTAGAGCAGATATACAGGGCTTTTTCCATATCAAATGGCGGCAAATACCATAAATAGAGTTGAAAAGGAGGGTCTCCATGGCCGATTGGGATGTGAGTTTTGAAAGAGCTGTTGTCGGCGGCTGGCCGGAAAAGGACGGCTCACCTGAAGAGCCGGCTTTTCTTGAACACATTGCCGGCAGCAGGACAGAACTGGATATGGAGCGGAACATGCTGTGGGCCTATGGAATACCTACAGTATGCCGCTACCCCAACGACGGGGAGTTTGGAAATATAATGGTGGGCTTTGCCGGCGGCGGCACAGATATATTTGTTCCCGTCAGCATGCTTGAAGACGCCAAAAATATAATAAGCTGCGATCTCTCCCATCAGGAGATATACGATAACACGAATTTTAAGGAGGACTGAAGATGGACTACCGCGCTGAATACAGAAGATGGCTTGAAAGCGACAGCCTCACAGAGCAGGACAAGCAGGAGCTTCGCAACATAGCCGAAGACGACAAGGAAATAGAGAGCCGTTTTTGCGGATATCTCTCCTTTGGCACCGCGGGACTGCGGGGCACCATGGGGATGGGCATAAACAAGATGAACGTCTATGTGATACGCCACACCACCCAGGCCTTTGCCCAGGTGGTGCTGGAGGAGGGCGAACAGGCCGCCCAGGCAGGTGTAGCTATCTGCTACGACTGCCGGAACCACAGTGCGGAGTTTGCCCGCGAAGCCGCCAGGGTAATGGCCGCCAATGGTATTAAGGTGCGTCTTTTTGAAGGTATGCGTCCAACTCCGGAGCTGAGTTTCGCCATACGCCAGTACGGCTGCATCGCCGGCATAAACATCACCGCCAGCCACAATCCAAAGGAGTATAACGGCTATAAGGTCTACTGGGCAGACGGCGCTCAGCTGCCGCCCCAGCACGCCGCCGCAGTAGCGGATAAGATGGCCGCTATAGACGTTTTTGACTCCATCAAACTTACAGATTATGACCAGGCTGTGGCATCCGGAATGATAACCCTCATGGGCAGCGAGACAGACGAGCTGTTTTTGGGGAATGTGATGGCGCAGCGCAATGATCCGGCCCTTATAGAAAAAGTAGCTGACAAGTTCAAAATGGTGTACACGCCTTTCCACGGCACCGGCCGCGAGCTTATTCCCGAGGCTCTGCGCCGTCTGGGTCTCACCCACGTATACTGCGTGGAGGAGCAGATGGTGCCCGATGGAGATTTCCCCACGGTAGCTTCTCCAAATCCGGAGAACCCAGAGGGCTTCTATCTGGCTATCCAGCTGGCTGACAAGGTGGGCGCGGACTTCATCCTGGGCTCCGACCCTGACGCCGACAGAGTGGGCATAATGGTCCGCGGACACGATGGGAAGTTCATACCATTTACCGGCAACCAGACGGGCGTGCTGCTTCTGGACTATCTCATCGGGGCCAAGAACCGCGCCGGCACAATGCCGGAAAAACCTGTGGCCCTTAAAACCATAGTCACCACTGAGATGGCCCGTGCCGTAGCCGAGAAGAACAATATAGCCTGCTATGACACCTTCACCGGCTTTAAGTTCATCGCTGAAAAGAAAAACGAGCTGGAGGAGTCCGGCAACGGAAAAGTTATATTCTCCTTTGAGGAATCCTACGGCTATATGGTGGGAGATTATGTCCGCGACAAGGACGCTGTGACGGCCTCCATGCTCCTTTCGGAAATGGCTGCCTGGTATTTTGACCAGGGTATAAGTCTTGAGGACGCCTTAAATGCCCTTTACGAGAAATACGGCGCTTACAAGGAGCGCACTTTAAATCTGGTTATGCCCGGCCTTGACGGCGTGGAAAAGATGAAGGCCCTTATGGACAACCTGAGAGCGGCTCCTCCATCACAGATCGCCGGCGAATCCGTAGCACTGCTTCGGGACTATCTTGACGGCACCCAGCGGGATGTAAAGACCGGCGGCACTACAGCCATGGAGCTTCGTGATTCCAACGTACTGTCCTTTGTCATGGAGGACGGCACCGTCATACTGGTAAGGCCCTCAGGAACGGAACCCAAGGTCAAAGTTTACCTGCTGACCCGGGGCCGTGATATTCAGGACTGTGCAGACCGTGTATCCCGCTACTCTCAGTGGGCAGAAGGACTGGGTAAATAACGTCTTTAATTATCAATTCAATATAATAAAAGGGGGCGTATAGTGCGTCCCCTTTTATAATTTCTTTATTAGGAAGGCAAGGAGGCCGCCATGATTGAATACCGTGAATTGTCCGAAAACGAGATATGCACGGAGCTCTTCGCAAATTTTATACGCCGTCAGCAGGTTACGCGCTGCTGGCGCAAAGAAAAGGGCACGTGGGTAATAAAAGACGCGCCCTTTGTGGACGACTGGGGCCAGGAGGAATACAAGGTGCTGGTATCATGCCTTAAAAACACGGTGAATACCGGCGGGTTTGTATGCGGAGTCTTTGCAGACGGCGTATTAAAGGGCTTCGCCTCGGTGGAATCGGAGCTTTTCGGGGAGAACAGCCGGTATCTGGATCTCACCAGCATCCACGTGTCGGCGGATATGCGTGGAAAGGGACTGGGAACCGGCCTCTTTACCCGCGCATGCCGCTGGGCCAGGCTCCACGGGGCCAAAAAACTTTACATATCTGCCCACTCAGCCGTGGAAACCCAGGCGTTCTATAGAGCAATGGGCTGCACTGAGGCCCAGGAATACTGCAAAAAGCACTCTGAGGCGGAGCCATTTGACTGCCAGTTGGAGCGCCTTCTTTAGCAGTCAATGAATTCTCGCAGAGGACGCAAAAATAGCCGCAGGCTCTTCCTGCGGCTATTTTCATATTCAATTGCTTATAACTAATGCGCCGGAAAGCAAGTGAATCATATATCTGCGAAATCCTCAAATTCCTCAGATGTAAAGTTCTTTTTCCCACTGTTCAGTTTCGCGGCGGTCTCGCAAAAAAAATTTTTGATCTGATCTTTAAACAATACTACTGCCGCCACGGCAGCAGCCGCAAAGACGAAAGCTGAGATGAAACTTACAATAATCTTCGTGTTCTTCATAACCTGCGCTGCCTCCTATCCCGTTAAATTAACTTATTTTATATTTTACACCAGCAATAACACTAATTCAATACTTTTTCCATTTATTCAAAATCTATTTAAATTTCAACATAATTTTAAGGTTATCCTCTGTTGGATTTTTCCACAGCATCCCGACAGACGAATGGCGCTCTCCTATGACCGCGCTAAAAGCGCCGCACTATGGCGGCGGAGACGGACTTTGCCGCCGAGCCTCTGGGACTTGCCGTAGAATGGCAAGAGTATTATAATAATCCCATAAGATAAGGAGTGATTAAAGTGCCGCTAACACCAGCTAAATGTACAAACTGCGGAGCGGCGTTAGAACTGGACCCGTCCAAAGACGCCGCAGTATGCCCGTATTGCCATACGCCTTTTGTAGTGGAAAAGGCCATAAACAACTACATGGGCGGAGGCGACAGCGCCGACGCCATCATCGCTCAGGGAGACAACTGGCTCAACAGCTTTGGCGACACAGCCCAGGCCTTCCTATGCTACAGGCAGGCCACCGAGAAGTTCCCATTGGACTACAGAGGCTGGCGCGGCCTTTTGATGGTGGAGCTGCGAGTAACCATGGTGCTCCAGGACGATAAAGTGGAAGAGCGCCGTCCGGCCGTATCAATGTATTCCCGTCAGGCTCTGGCGCTGGCCCCGGCTTCCGAAAAGCCCGCCATACAAAAAGCGCGCCGCGACTATTTCCAGAGGCTCTATCAGGTGCTTGAAAAGGAGCGGGACTCCATCCAGCGGGAACTTGAGGATACGGAGAGGCAGGCTGCGATAACGAACTCGAAATCCCTCAGGTGGCAGCTGCCGGAGCTGCGGGAAAAGCTCCAGGAGGCCCAGTTCCGCTTGGAGTTCATAGGCCAGGAGCTGTGACGCCCTCTGGGCTTTGCCACATTCCAAAGCGCCCGCCGGCCGAGGCGGATACTATCCGCAGCCCCAGGATACCTGAGCTGGCCCTCAACCCGCGTTTTCCCTGGGAATTTCGCAATTACAGCACAAAAAATATAAATAATCTTGTAGTTCCCAAGTAAATATATTATAATAAGTTATTACACGAAATAAGCCGGGCGACGCTCCTACGGGCGGGCCCCCAATGTATTCAGGGGTGTATTATATATGGTAAAATTTCAAAATAGCCGCGGTTATATCTCCCTGGCGCCGGAGGTGTTCACAACACTGGTGGGCGACGCCGCTACCAGCTGTTTCGGCGTGAAGGGCATGGCCATGCGCTCCGTATCGGACGGCCTGGTCCATCTTTTAAAACGTGAAGCCATGGGCAAGGGCGTTTACATCACATATGGGGATGGCCCCTACATTATCATTGAGCTCCATATCATCGTTGACCAGGGAGTAAATATCCCTGTCCTCTGCAGCAGTATCATCAGCGAGGTCAGGTATAAGGTCACGGAGGCCACGGGTATCGACGTAAAGAGCGTTGATGTATTTGTGGATTCCATGAGTATTGATTGACGGAGGCTGGACAGTTGACACAGACGATCGATGCCGCGCTTTTTAAAAGCATGATAATGAGCGGAGCGGCGCTCCTTGAACAGAACAAGCAACATATAAACGACCTTAACGTATTCCCTGTCCCCGACGGGGACACGGGCACCAATATGAGCCTGACTTTAAATTCCGGAGTCGCTGCCCTGAAAAACGGCAATTTCCAGACTGTGGGTGAACAGGCGGACGCAGTGGCGGCCGCGCTGCTGAGAGGCGCCCGCGGAAATTCCGGAGTTATTTTATCTTTGCTTTTCAGAGGTATATCCAAGGCTCTGAAAGGCCGCGAGACTATAGGCACATATGAGTTTGCCTCCGCTCTTACAGAGGGGGTCTCAGTGGCGTATAAGGCTGTTATGCGGCCTACTGAGGGTACTATTCTCACAGTCTCCCGTCTGGCTGCCGACGCGGCAATGGAATACGCCGAAACAGGCGATGATTTTGAGCCGATGATGGAGCGTCTTCTGCAGGTTGGCAACCAGGCTCTGGCTCAGACTACGGAGCAAAACCCTGTTCTGAAAAAGGCGGGCGTTGTGGATGCCGGAGCCAAGGGATATCTCTTTATAATGCAGGGCATGCTCTCGGCTATAGAGGGGACTCCCGTGGTGGCCCAGGAGTCTGAGAGTATGGAGCAGGCCAGAGCTCAGTTTGAGGCTTTCAGCGACGAGGATATAACGTACACTTACTGTACTGAATTTATCGTAAGCCGCGAGTCTCTGCGGGACGCCGACTCCCTGCGGGATTTTTTAAGCGGAATAGGCGACAGCATAGTCGTTGTAGACGATGAGGAGATTATAAAAGTGCACGTCCACACCGACATGCCAGGCGCCGTTCTGACACAGGCTCTTACCTATGGAAGCCTGGTCTCTGTGAAGATAGAGAATATGCGTTTGCAGCACACTCAGATGATTGAGCAGAGTCAGGATGAGCAGCAAAGTGCGTCTTCGGAGGTAAATAAGCGGTACGGCGTAGTGGCCGTATGCGCCGGCGAAGGCATGAAACACGTCTTTGATAACCTGGGAGTGGACGCCGTTGTCACCGGCGGTCAGACCATGAACCCCTCCACGGAGGATATTCTCAACGCCGTTGAGTCTGTTCCGGCGGAGACGGTGTTTGTCCTGCCAAACAATAAAAATATAATTATGGCGGCGCAGCAGTGTCAACCCATCTCCTCAAAGAAGGTGGTCGTCGTCCCCACAAAGACTGTGCCTCAGGGCGTATCCGCCATGGTGAACTTCGATCAGGAGCTGTCTGAAGAGGAGCTTTCAGAGGTCATGGGCGAGGCCTGCGAAAGCGTGCACACGGCTCTTATAACATACGCCGCCAGGGATTCTGAATTTGACGGCACTTCGATACACGCTGGCGAATATCTTGCCCTTTTGGAAAATTCCCTGCTGGCCAGCTCCAAGGACCTGGCGCTTCTCATAACGGAGGTGTCCGCCGCGCTGCAGGATTTTGATCCGGAAGTGCTCACAATATTCTACGGTCAGGATGTAAAGGACACAGCCGCCGAGGCCGTTGAGGCAAAGTTCTCGGCAGATTTTCCTGACGCCGACGTTACTCTTATTGACGGAGGCCAACCGGTATACTACTACATGATATCCGCGGAATAGAATCGTTCACTAAAGCCCGCCGTGAAGTAACGGCGGGCTGAGCGTCTCCTGGAAGCGGCTTTGCCGTTTCCAGGAGAAAATTCGCATGAAATTTCCGCCTCGATTTCTTTGAAATTGTCGGCAGGAATTTCATGAGCGGTGTAATTTTCAAGGCGCATGTCCCTGAAAATTACAGAATCGATTTTATTCCGCCATCTGACGATGCCGGAACTCTACGAGGCCTGCTTTGTTATAAAGTCTTTTAACTGCCTGAGCCCGCCGTTACTTCACGGCGGGCTTTCCATGTAAATTCTGCGTAAAATACGGCCTTTCCACCTTAATTCTACCGATGGGAGATGGTAAAAGAGCCGGCGCAGGTATAAAATCAAAGCACAGAAGGGAGGCATTATATGGATCAGTCCAGAACAGGGGCCTTTATCGCCCAGAGGCGCAGACTAATGAATCTGACCCAGGAGCAGCTTTCAGAAAGGCTTGGGGTTTCAAATAAGACTGTATCAAAATGGGAGACCGGAAAGAGCATGCCCGACTACAGCGTCGTAAAGCCGCTGTGCCGGGAGCTGGGAATAACGATAGGAGAACTTATGGACGGTGAGACAATGGAAAAATCAGACAAATACGAGAGCTTTGACGAGAAGCGGTATGTGGATTTACTGTCCCAGATACAGCGTCTCCAGTGGGAAAAGAAGATAATGTACGCCATACTGCTGTTTGTCATGGGCATGGCCATGCTGGCCCTGTCCAATATAACCGGCGGCAGTGCAGTCAGGGATTTCCTCTCAGGCGTGATGTTGGGTATATCGGTTCCGGTGATGATTATAGCCATTGTCCTGGCAGGGTGGCTATGGCACAAGGGTCCGTAACCCGCGCTTGTGAAAGGCAATATGTATAGGCAGCAAAAAGGCACGACTTATATCGTGCCTTTTTATATTTTAACTCTACTTCCCTCCGGCAAAATTGTAGAGCATCTTCTCCCGCAGGTCCCCCACATCTACTCCAAGAGTCTCCGCTATCTTATAGGCGAAGGGGTACGGCGTGGCGGGCCCCTGACTGGTTATTATATTGGCGTCGGCCACTGCCACATCGTCAACGAAAATACCGCAGGTGAGTTTTTCGGCGTAGCCTGTGTAGCCGGTGACGCGCTTGCCGTCTATTATGCCGGCCTCCGCCAACACCAAAGTCCCCGAGCACATTGCCGCCACATATTTGCCCTCTCTGTCAAAATATCTGACCATGTCCAGCACCTGGGGATTTTTTCTTAAATTTTCTCCCCCCGGCCTGCCGCCTGGGAGTACCAGCACGTCGTAGTCTCGGATCTCCGGTCCAAAGACCTTCTCGGCCCGTACTCTCATTCCGTGCATACCTGTCACAAACTCCTCCCCGAAGTGGAAAGTGCGGCTCTGCATACCGGCTCTTCTGAGTATATCCACTATTGTGACTGTCTCTCTCTCTTCAAAGCCTGGGGCCATCAGAACAGCTACTTTTTTCATACGGTCAAGCCTCCCTGAAAGCGTTATGATATACCATTCTGGCTTTCACTGGGGCGCTGTCGCCTCCCAGCGCATCCACCAGAGCATAGGCAAAGGCGTAAGTTGTGGCGGGGCCTCTGCTGGTTATGAGATTTCCATCCCGCACGACTATGTCCTCCTGGTATTCGCCTGCGCTGATTTTTCTGTCATATCCCACATAAGCGGTGTAGCGGCGTCCCTCCAGAAGTCCTGCCCGTTCCAGGGCTATAGGCGCGGCGCAGATGGCGGCCACTATACCAAGATGCCAACACCCTTCTGGTTATACCCATCAAAGCTCACATTGTTCCCTGAAATTTCATACGAAGCGGGATTAAACACATGGATTCCGCCGGTGGTAGTGGTATCCTTCACGGTCACAGTGCCGCTGGCGAAAATGCGGATGGCGCCCTCGCCCTGCATACTGGCGTTTTCGGCAACATAGATGCCGCCGTTGACCGCGATATCGCCATTGACTGGGGTGTAAGAATTATTCGCATTATCATATGCACTGTAAACAACCAGCGCATGGCCTCCTTGCGCCGTTGCATTGACGTCACTCAGCGTAACGCCAGCAGCGGTCACGGTAATAGCGTCGCCGCTCTCAGCAGTAATGGTATTGCCATTACCCACAATGGTGACAGCCTTGTCTATGGTTACAGGGCCGGTGATATTCTTCTGGAGGATGATGATGCCGTTCTCATCGGCTGCGTTATAGGCATTCTCCCAGCTGCTGTAAGCCTTGGCCACATCACCGCTGATGACAGTTGCGGCAACCGCATCCTGCCAAGTTTCAGCCTCGGTCACATCACCGGTATTGTTTTCAAAGGTCGTCTCCACGCCGCCCACGACAGCGCCGTTAGTGACTTCATCTACGGAGTAACCGTAGGTGGTGTCGGTATAGGTGCTGTTGGTGATGGAAATGACAGGCGCTTTGGCGGGGTCAGTGACCCAGTTAACATATACGCCGCAGTAGAGGTTTTCAAACGCACATTTGTCAAAGGAAACT
>CALWYO010000098.1 GCA_944385785.1 uncultured Oscillospiraceae bacterium
CTTCTGGCGCTCTGGCCGCGAGAAGCCAGTACCACTGCAACAAGAGGGTTAATTCCCTCGTGACAGAGTTTCACTGCTGTATCTCTATCATACCCTGCTACATTCCATCTGTCATATGATCTCAACAAAATCCACCTTGATCTATACACGGCGCCCAACACGGCGTCTATTTAAGTATAAGCATAATTAGCTCTATTATATTAGATTATATCAAAATCCGCCGGATATCTCAAGTACCTAGTAGTTCCTTGAGATATCCGGCGGATTCCCGCTTGCCCGTTCAAACCCCTTCGCCCCAGACGCTCGTCAGTTCTCCTTCACCGTTATAATTTGCATGTCCGGCAAGCTCTCCTTTGTCGTCATAGGCATAGATATCATAGCTATTTAACCTTCCATCAGCTTCGTAGAGATTGATTCTCAGCATATTTCCACTCTCATCATACCACCTCTCGTAGTACCCCAGTGACCTGCCGTCCTCCGAATACAAGTATTCTCCTACAAATCCCTTCTCTCCATATCTGAATTCAGTGTAGGAGCCATCATTTTCAATTACTTTAGTCCGTCTGCCATCACTGTCATATTCAAACCTGGTGAGACTCTTAATCTGTCCGCTGGGGTAATAGCAAACATCAGCCAAAACATTTCCTGACTCGTCTAATTCAAACTGAGAATAGTTTACCAGTTCCAGCGTGTTTCTGCCGGCGCTGCTATAATAGTCGCTCCTTATGGCTCTTCCCTCTGAATCGTACTCATACTCGGTTCTATGCAACACGGACTCGCCAGTCTTGTACTGTTCAGCTGTCAGATTTCCAAGCCTGTCATATTCATACTCCCATGTCCCCATTGGCTGGAACCAACTGTATTCAGTCTCACGTATAAGATTCCCACTGCCGTCAAATTCCTGCTTCGTGAAACTGTGCTCGATACCAAATATATTCCACAAATTTGAATTCCAACCGTTTCCGACGTCATAGAACACTCCGCCTGAATTTATCACGTCGCAGCTGTCGCAGGCCGGCTCTATTGTCCCAACAGCGCCGCTCTCCTGAAAAAGAAATATTGTTATTCCAAAGGGACACTTTGTTTCATAATCAAGGGGTGCAGCCGAGTTTATTGATTTTTCCAGCCAGGACAAGCTATCCGGATCAGTCAGCACAAAATCCCCAAACCACTCGTGTATTTCAGCGCGGACCAGTGTTTGCACCTCCCCTGGCACAACACTTTCCGCATCAATAAGCGTCGCTAATGTCTCATATTCATTTTCAAAAACCTTTGGATATACTGTGTGGATATTTTCAGCCGTTGCCATTTCTCCCGTCGTGATTCTTCCAATTGCACCCGCCCCGCCCTTTTCCATAGGCACAGTCAGAAAGCACACTGCTACGGCTCCGCAAACAGCCACACTGGAACACACAATCCAGAATGGCGGCTTTTTATAGTTCAATACAGCCCTTATTCTGATTTTTATACCGGTTTCGCCAAATGCTAAAGGCCCCGCTGACCATCGGCTGTAGCGGGAGCTTACAGAGAGCAGCGCCTTTGAATACGCTTGTCTATCCTCCAACGCCATTTCACGGACCACCTTTTCATCACATGCCAGCTCCATGTCCCTGCAAAACATGATATATGCCGCCCAGCATAGCGGGTGAAACCAGTAAATTGAAAGCAGCACAAATCCAATCGGTTTCCACCAGTGATCGCCTCTTGCGATGTGGGCCCTCTCATGGGCAATAACAAAAGCTCTCTCACGTTCTGGCACCCATGAAGGCACATATATTCTGTGCCTCAACATTCCTAAAACAAAGGCTGTATCTATATCATCGCATATGTATATGCCGTTCTCTATTTCTATAGATGCACGAACATATTTTCTCAGTTTATATGAGCTCACTGCCCCGTAGCCAATCATCATCGCTTCCCCTGCAAACCAAATTACAGCTGCAGCGACTAGCCATATATTTCCCCCGCTCTCAACCGAGCTGCTATCTGCGGCGGCGTATGGCATCAGCATATTTGAATAGAAATGCTCATCCTCTGCAAAGTCAGTACCTGTATCCGGCAGGCCGGTGTTATTCCCCTCTGAGCCTACGTATTCTGTGATCTTAAATTCTTTGCCATGCCAGTTGCCGATTCCATACACAGATAGCGGAGATCTGATTGCTGCTGGGAATACGAGGCCCAGTGCCACCACCGCCCACAAGGCGCCCAATATCCATCTCGGTGCTCTCCTCATTACAAGACGCAGGAAAAATACAGCCGCAAAAAGAGGAACAACGTATATAGCCCGTTCAAGCACTGCTGAAACTATCTGTACAAATATCAACTTAGCCCCCTCCTCCCCGTACCTCCTTAAACGAGTCGATCATTTCACTTATCTCCTGTATTTCATCTTCTGTAAGTTTTCTTTTCGAGGTGAAAGCAGCTATAAATGCCGGTAATGACCCCTGAAATTTCTCTTCTACAAATTGTTGGCTCTGCAGCGCATAATACTCCCGCCTGGAAATAACGGCCGAAACAATGCTGTCCTGCAGCTGGAAAATCCCTCGTCCGCAGAGCTTCTTAAGCACAGTATACGTGGTTGTACGTTTCCACTCCAATTTGTCGGCGCAGAGCTTGACAAGTTCGGCTGTAGTTACAGGCTCATTTTCCCATACAATGTCTGCAAAACGCGATTCCACTGTCCCAAGTTTACAGTTCATGTTTCCCTCCAATGCACTTTAGTCTATTGTCTATAGACACGCTTAGTCTATCATCAATAGACAAAGCTGTCAATACCTCTGTTGCGATTTTTCACAGTACGCCAGTCTTTAAATAATATAAAAGTGTGAATGCTTGGACAATTTAAAGCCCCGCGCCTTACAATTGGCGCGGGGCTTCTGCTTTTTATCACTTATTTTCCATCAGCTGGACCAGCACGGCCTTTTGAGCGTGGAGCCTGTTTTCCGCCTCATCAAAAATCTCCTGGGCGTGCTCTTCAAACACGTCTTCAGTTATTTCCTCTCCCCTGTGGGCGGGCAGACAGTGGAGTACCAGCGCGTCTGCCTTTGCGGCTGACATAAGCTTCCTGTTCACCTGGTAACCGGAGAAGTCGCGGCGGCGCCTGTCCGCCTCATCCTCCATACCCATGGAGGCCCAGACATCGGTATACACAGCGTCGGCGTCTTTTACCGCCTCATATATGTCATCAGTTATCAGCAGATCTCCATTCTCATGCGCCCACTTTATAATGTCGGCGTCAGGCTCATATCCCGCAGGGCAGCCTATTGCCACGGACATGCCTGTCTTGATACATCCCACAATAAGGGAATTCGCCATATTATTTCCGTCCCCTATAAAGCAGAGTTTTTTGCCCATAAGAGATCCCTTATGCTCCCGAATTGTCTGCAAATCTGCCAGCACCTGGCATGGGTGCGCGTAATCGGTAAGTCCGTTTATAACAGGGCTAGAACCGTATTTTGCCAGATCCTCCACCTCAGACTGGCTATAAGTCCTGATCATTATACCGT
>CALWYO010000099.1 GCA_944385785.1 uncultured Oscillospiraceae bacterium
TTCTGTTTTTATCGTACCAAGGCAATAAAACGGCGTAGGCAACCATTATAGTAGCCTGCGCCGTTAAACTTATCATTATTATATTCTTTTATAGTCTGTTATCTTTTCCCTGCCGGTTTGTCTATCCAGCTATCCTGCCGTCCTCCACCACTGCCGCAACGGCGCTGTTGCTGTCGTCAAGGCCCTCCACTATGTCCATAAGCTCATCGAAGCTCTCCTTGGGCATGGTGGATATCCAGCCGTACTCCTACTGCGTTGCATCTGTGAACATGTCCTGGTAGTCATAGATTGACAGTATGTAGTCAAGCTCCGTTATATCCTCTGGGCGCTCCGTCATATCTATCCGGCAGAATCTAAATAGCGGCTCATCTATGGGGAGGGTCATGTCCTCAAGATAGATATAATCAACATTTTCAATTCCAGCCTCAGCTTGTTCTACATTGCGTTCATAGACTATCTTAGATATAGCAGACTCGATCTTCACCGGCAAAAATTTATAGCATATCCCATCAGTTAAAATATAAATTTGCGTCTGAGTATCGCCAGACCAGATTTCCGCTCCTGCACCCATTGTAAGGCTCTCATATTGATAGGCAGGATCGAGATATTCTTTTATGTAATTGCCCGTTGTACCTCCATCGGCAAGCATAAACTTCCTGCACTGCTCAATTTTTATAGCTAATTCAGCAATTTTTGTCCTCGTCAGTTCATCGGTGACTTCTCTTATCTTATGCGGATCCTCAGAAAGGCCCGTGTATGTACTACCTTTATATTCATGGGCCTCTTCTATGTAAATTGTATATCCGTTATCCAAGTCCGGCGGAGATACCTCCCCGCCCACAAGCTCCCCAGAGGGAAATTGCGGGCGGAGGATATAGAAAAGGACAGCGGCAATGAGGAGGGTTACGGCAACGGCTGAAAACACTATAGCTTTTTTATTTCTCCCTTTGTCCACAGCTCTCTCCCTCCTCAAAAGGGTAGCCTCAGGTTCGGTCACCACCTGTTGGACGCGACTGGCGGAAGCATGGACAGGTCGGCGTCCTCGTCTATATTAAGTATCTCCAGCGCTTCCTCCAAAACTGACTCAGCGTTGAGTATCGTATAATATTTTCCGTAAGAGCCATCAATCGATAACTCATTTATCTCACCCAGGAGGATTGTCTTTGAATCATTGCCGTCACTCACCCATATCTGCAAGGTCACATCACCTTGCGGATATGTCCTGCCGACGTTTGTTGGAAAATAAATTTGATGGACAGCGCTGCTTTCATTAAGGAGCCTCAAAAGTTCTTCCTGGTTGATTGACGATATAGGATTCGGATAAAAGGCATGCAGCACCTCCCATGAGTCCGCCCGGTAAAAGACAGAAAGGATCTCACTGTTATCCGGATCCCCCACAAGGGGCCTGGGAATAAAGTTCCATGCAATCAGGAGCAGAATAACAATCAGCACGCCCCATTTGGACAATATCTTTTTCGCCGCCGCACCGACTCTTGATAATGCTTTTTTCATTTGATTGCTCCTAAAATTTAAATAAATTAAACTAATTTACAAGACCGATCGAGAATATTATAACTAAGTCCTTCTATAGTCCCTTCGGCATAGTTGCATGTCCTAAAGAGAACCTCCTATAAAATATTTATACTAATATTGTAAATATTTCCCCAGGGAGGTGTAAATGGTGAAAATCTTACTTATACCCTCATAATCTTACTTGTCAAAGAAACTTTGCGCTCTTTTGTCAAACAAATTTTGCACATGTCAAAAGTTTTTTGCAAAAACAGCAATTTGTCAAATAAAACAAATTATTGCGGATTAAGATTTTAATTATTGTGTAAAATAATGATATATCCATATATTTATTTTGCTGGGCGGAAATCGGCTTTTTAAAGAGCCGTACCTTTTTTGGGGACAAAAAGCGCGCTCATATCGGCCTTTTCCAGAGTCAGAAGCCCCACCTTTTTATCGATACCGCCGGCATATCCTGTCAAGCTGCCGTCAGCACCTACAACCCGATGGCAGGGGACGATTATTGAGATATTATTGTGTCCCACCGCGCCTCCCACGGCCTGGGCGGACATGTGGGAAAGTTCTCTTTTTGCTGCCAAAATCTCCCCTATCTCCCCATAAGTCATGGTCTGCCCATAGGGAATGGTGAGCAGGATATTCCACACTTCCCGCTGAAACTCTGTGCCGATAAAATGAAGTGGCACTTTAAAGTCGGGCTCCTTCCCTGAAAAATAGACCTGAAGCCAGCTTTTCGCCTTGTCAAAAACAGGGACTTCCCTCTCCTGATATGTCTCATCAAGGCAATTTGCAAAATACTTCTGGCCCTCAAACCACAGACCGATAAGGCCCACATCGTCGGCCGCCAAAAGGATTTTTCCCATTGGGGAATCGTAGAAACTTACATACTGCATATTAAACACCTGATAAATATATTAGAAAACATATGTTCAAAGATTTCAAACGCGGACAACTTTTGTCGATATGCAAAGGCAGCCTCCAAAGTCCAGAGCTTTAGAGGCTGCCTTTAAATACTTATTTCTCCATATAAACGGCCTTCATGCCCTTGTAGGTCATGTAGCAGTCCAATTTTGACACAAGTTCATAGGGGGAGTGCATGGAGATAACCGGCACTCCGGCGTCGATGGTGTCGATATTCCTGAGAGCCATGTACATGGCCACAGTTCCTCCGCCGCCTTCGTCCACTTTGCCCAGCTCGCCCATCTGCCAGACCACTCCGTTCTCGGCAAATATCCTGCGGATGCGTCCCACAACCTCGGCAGAGGCGTCATTGGAGCCGGACTTGCCTCTGGAACCTGTGAATTTTGCAATGCCCATACCATAGTTGAGCTTGCAGTTGTTCCGCTTGTCGGAGACTTCAGGATACGTTGGGTCAAAGGCATTTGTCACATCCGCGGATATGCAGAGGGACCTCTCAAAGCAACGTCTGATCTCCACGCCCTGGGCCGCGCAAATATCCTCAATAAAGCACTCAAAGGCGTGGGACTGCATTCCGCTGACGCCCTCTGAGCCTATCTCCTCTTTATCGGCCAAAATACAGACGCAGGTCTTCTCCGGAGCCTCAATATCCAGGATAGCGGCCAGTTCCGCAAAAGCGCAGGACCTGTCATCGTGGCCATATCCGCCTATCAGGGACCTATCGAAGCCGACCTCACGTACAGGGAGGGCCGGCACAGCCTCAAGTTCGGCAGAGAGGAAATCCTCTTCAGTTATGCCGTACTTCTCGTTCATTATCTTCATAACAGTGAGCTTAACTCTGTCAGAGCCGTCGTCGTCTTTTGCCGGCTCGCTGCCGATGATAATATTCAGGTTCTCGCCAGGGATTGCCTCGGACATGGTTTTCTTCATCTGAGAAGCCGCCAGATGCGGCAGAAGGTCGCTGATAACAAAAACAGGCTCGCCCTCCTGGCCGCCGATAGAGACCTCTTTGGTCTCGCCGCTTCTTGTCACAACAACGCCGTGGAGCTCTAAAGGCATTGCAACCCACTGGTATTTTTTAATTCCGCCGTAATAGTGAGTCTTAAAATACGCCACCTCACTATCCTCATAGAGAGGCGACTGTTTTAAGTCAAGGCGCGGGGAGTCTATATGCGCCGCCCCTATCTGGCAGCCATAGCTCATAGGCAGCTTTCCTATAACGGCAAGCATGAGTGCCTTGCCCCTGACGCTTCTATATATTTTATCGCCGGGGTGGATTCCGTCTTCGCCTGCATACTCTCTGAATCCCGCCGCCTTAGCAAGACGTATGCCCTCTGTAACGGCTTCCCGCTCAGTTTTGGCTTTTGAGAGGAAGTCCATGTACCTAACGCAGTAGTCGTCAGCGGCCTTCCGTTCCGCCTCGTCTATCTGGTCAAAGGCGTTCTTTGGTTTGTAAAAAAGTTCATCTCTAAGATCTGGCATTTTTATTTCCTCCTTAGAACTCTAAATGTATAGTCAAGCAAATCTTTTATAGAGATATTTGTCAATATAAGTCGTCGTCGCCCAGAAGTTTCCGAAAAAACTCTTTGCAATAGTCTCTGAATTCGCCCTCGCTTTCAAAGTCATTAACCAGCACATAGTCGCACTTTTCGTTATAATACTCATCAGGCCGCTGGGCGCCAATCCGCTGTCTTGCATACTCCCGGCTGATTCCCTCCCTGGCGACTATTCTGGACAGCCGTTTTTCCTCAGGCGCTGTGACTGCTATTGTCAAATTACATATGGCATTAATTCCGCTTTCAAAAAGTCCTATGGCGTCTATTGCCGCCACTTTTTTGCCGCCGCGCTCCTGTTCATCTAATATCTCGGAGACTCTTGATGTAACGAAAGGATCCGTTATTGCGTTGAGAGCGAGGAGCTCATCAGGAGACGCAAAAACAATCGCTCCAAGTTTTTTCCTGTCCAGGCGTCCGTCCTCCACTGTTCCTGGGAACCTGCGGCCTATAGCGGCAATAAGTTCCACCGAGTCTGCCAACAGCTTATGGTATACGCTGTCGCAGTCAATAACAGCGGCGCCCAGTTCCTCCAGCGCCGTAAGCGCCGTGGTCTTTCCTGCACCCGTGCCTCCGGTTATACCTATAATTTTCATGGTGAGAATACCAACCTTGAACTAAGTATTTAATGCTCTCCATATATCGTCATCGGGTATGCCGCCGTGCCTCAATATTACAGGCGGTTCCGACGTCATATCCACCACGGTTGAGGGGACTCCACCGGGACATTTTCCTCCGTCAATAGCGCACTCAATCTTGCCGTCAAAATACTTCATGACGCAGTCAAAGTCAGCGGCGTCCGGCTCACCGGACAAATTAGCCGACGTACCTGTAAGCGGGATCCCAGTCTCTCGCAACAGCTCAAGTACCAACTTGTTATCAGGGCAGCGGATACCGACAGTCTCACCACCGGCAGTAATGGTGTCTGGAACATTGCCACGTCTTTTAAGTATCATCGTCAGGGGTCCCGGCCAGAACGCATTTGCCAGTCTATACGCCGCCCCCGGTATATGGCAGCAGAAGTTCTCTGCAGATTTCATATCTGTAACAAAGATACTGACAGGCTTTGTCTCCGGTCTCCCCTTCGCCTCAAACACCCGCTCAACTGCCCGCCGGTCCAGAGCATTTGCCGCCAGGCCGTAGACCGTCTCTGTGGGCACCGCGGCGACTCCTCCAGACATTATTATCTCAGCAGCAGATCCTACAGAATTTTCAAAAACAAGTGTTTTCACTGCTCATCCTCCGAAGCCTTCAGCTTTTCAGCCTGGTCAGCGGTGACAAGGGCGTCTATAAGTTCATCCAGATCCCCATCCATTATCTGGTCAATTTTATATAGCGTTAAATTTATCCTATGGTCAGTTACGCGTCCCTGGGGAAAATTATACGTGCGTATCCGCTCATTACGCATGCCTGTGCCCACCTGTGACCTGCGCTCTGCGGCTATCTGTGCATCTCTCTTCTGCCTCTCCGCCTCATATAGACGTGACGCAAGTATTTTCATAGCTCTGTCCTTGTTCTTGTACTGGCTGCGCTCGTCCTGGCATTCAACCACCGTTCCAGTGGGTATATGTGTTATTCTTATGGCAGATTCAGTCTTGTTTACTTTCTGTCCTCCCGCTCCTGTGGATCTGAAAGTATCGATTTGCAGATCCGCCGGATTTATTTCAAAGTCGACATCCTCTACTTCCGGCAAAACTGCAACAGTTACCGTACTGGTGTGAATTCTGCCGCCAGACTCGGTATCAGGGACTCTCTGTACACGGTGGACGCCTGACTCAAATTTCAAACGGGAATACGCCCCTTCTCCCTCGATGATAAAACTTATCTCCTTAATACCGCCAAGTTCAGTCTCATTTAAATTTACTACGTCTGTTTTCCATCCCTTTGCCTCAGCGTACATGGAGTACATCCTGTAGAGGTCATGGGCAAACAGCGCAGACTCCTCACCGCCGACTCCGCCGCGTATCTCAAATATTACATTGCGTTTATCGTTGGGATCCTGGGGCAAAAGGAGTATTTTTATCTCCTGCTCCGTTTTCTCCATTCCAAGCCGCGCATTTTCCAGCTCATCCTGAGCCATGTCCTTCATCTCTGGATCAGACAGAAGCTCCTGAGCTTCATCAGCATCAGCTTTGAATTTTTTCCAGCGTCTATATACGTCAACTATTGGCTGCAATTCCTTCTGTTCTTTTGCCAGTCTGGTATATAAGGCCATATCTGAATAGACTTCCGGCTCCTGCATACGGCGCTGGATGTCCGAGTACTTCTCTTCAATCTGCTGAAGCTTCTCAAGCATAAAATGCACCCTTTTTATGTTATTTCTAATGGAATATAATATCACGATTTGTCGCTAATGTAAACATCGCGGACTCATATTCGTCCTTGGCGGTGTTTTCACCATTCCTTTTCGCTTATAAAAATTCTTGTAACTGCGAAAAAACGGAAACTTCCCGTATTCGCCGTAGAAATAACTCCGCCGCGTGTATAGGAGCACATACTATGTCTCTCATATCTATCTAACATGTACTGCGATATAAGTACAACGAAGTTCAGAACACTTCTGTCATAAAAAGAATAACTGATATAGTATTTTATGAAATGCTTATTAAGCATTTCATAAAATAAAAACAAAGTATTTGCTATTTTAACTTCAATAGCTTTATAATCCACATGAAAGCAGCTGCTTCTCTATCTGCCGGCCTTAATATCCAGCGTGGTTTTAGGAACAGCAAGTAGGTTTTATACGGTTCCTACTGATTCCAAACCGTAAATTTATTATACAAAAAGGAAATAGTTGATTTGGCACTTACTACAATCACCATCGCCGTTTTTACTATAATGAATTTTGTTTTGTCGATGACCGCCTCCGTATTTGGGAGCATACTGGATTTGATTGCAGTTTCCCTGAATGTCTCTGTCGAAACGGCCGGTCTTCTCACAACAATGTACTCTTACGGCGCTGCCTGCGGCGTTCCCATCACACTTATTGTCTTCAGAAAGGCAAACCGTTCAAAGCTGCTGAAGATCATGCTGGCTGTCACCATTGTCATGTCTCTGCTTCTCATATTGGCAAACAGCTTCTGGCAGATGCTCATAATACGCCTCATTATGGGTGTAACAGCTTACAGTTATAACGTACTTGCAATAGCCATTGTCGCCTCTCTTTCCACAAAGGAAAAGCAGGGACGCACTATGGCGGTGCTTATCGCAGGGAATGCGGCTGCGCTGGCGGTAGGGATACCTCTTACAAGAGCTCTTTCATCCGTTCTGGATTGGCGCGGTGTGTTTGTCATACTCATCCTGATGATGCTGGCTGCACTTATATATTTTGCGTTCCGCCTGCCACGCAGTATAAAGCCTCCTGTTGAGTTGAGCATCCGTGATGAACTGGCTTTTTTTAAAGACAAATCCGTGTTGCTGGTTATTATCTTCTCGCTTATAATGTTTATTGGATATGGGGCGCTCTATACGTATATCACTCCATTCCTGCTGGCTATTTTCCCTTCCTGCGAACAGTACATGTCCCTGATACTCGTTCTTGTAGGCATTGCCAGCTTCGTCGGCAACCTCATCGGAGGAATTGTTTCAGACCGTATTGGCTACTCAAAATCAATGTTGCTGGGCGGAGTCGTCCAGCTTGCGCTTTTGGCGTTGCTTCTGGTTTTCAGATCCTCAGGATATATTGCCGTAGCTCTGTCAGCCCTCTGGATCATGAGCGCATGGTTTATCGGCCTGCAGGTCAACACGGGCATCGCACAGGCCACTCAGAACAGATCCGGCTTTATGATAAGCCTCAATACATCATCGATACAACTTGGCACTGCTATCGGGGCAAGCCTGGCGGCTCTTCTCGGAAGCGCGGCCGGCATGGAAAATATTATATATATTTCCATCATCACCAGCGTTATAATTATCGTATTGCATTTGTTCGCCTCGAAGAAAAACTGATGTGCCTGTGAGCACTGAGAGCGGCTTTAATGTTACATATACTGGCGGTGGATTTTCTGACTAATGGCCGATTATTTACTGGAACATGGCAAAAACAGCTGATTTTTAATAACTGCGGCGTGCGGCGGCAATTTTCTAAACGGAAATTGCCGCCGTCTTATTTAAACGCAAAAAATTGATGAAGTTCCGCAACTTTTCGTGTATTATATCTTTGGGCAATGTTAAAATCCCAGAGAGGAGCTTGTCATGTACCATATACTTCTTGTTGAAGACGACCGCAGCATTGTAAACCATTTGATGGAATTCCTAAACGGACAGGGATTTTCGGTTGATGCTGCAATGACTCAGGCAGAGGCTATGCAAAAACTGGAAAGCGCGCAGTACGACTTGCTGCTTCTTGATGTTTCTCTGCCTGACGGCAGCGGATTTGCCGTGTGTTCCGCAGTCAAAAGCCAATATGATATCCCTGTCATTTTCCTCACTGCTTCCGGAGATGAATTCAGCGTAGTAGCCGGTCTTGAATTGGGAGCTGATGACTACATCAGCAAGCCGTTCAGGCCACGCGAACTTGTCTCAAGGATTCGCACTGTCTTGCGTCGTACCGGAAAAAGTAAGCCAATATTGGAAGTAGGTCCGTTGAAAGTGGACACTGTAAAGGCCCTTGTTACAAAAAATGGCAGAGAGATATTTCTCTCTGCCCTGGAATACAGGCTTCTGCTTGTCCTTATAAATCACCGTGGAGCTGTAATGTCCCGTCAACAGCTTCTATGTGAAATATGGGATATTGCAGGCGATTTTGTAAACGATAATACGCTGACTGTCTATATAAAAAGGCTGCGGGATAAACTTGAGGACGATCCTCAAAATCCAGAAATAATAAAGACCGTCCGTGGATTAGGCTACAAAATCGACGGTTAGCTGTAAGTTTTGGAGGTTGCTAAAGTGTCTTTTTTAAGGAATCCCGAGGCAAAAAGGCTGGCTGTTATTCATTTGATTCTCACGTCAGCTATAGCGGCGGCTGGATTTATTATCAGTCCGCCTATAGGCGTTGGCTGCCTGTTCATATGTCTGATATTTGACCTTCTTGCTTTAATATCTGCAAAAACAAGATACAAAAAAATCGCAGCATTAAGCGATGAAGTGGACAGAATATTGCACGGATACGAGTCATACAATCTGGATCAGTTTTCCGAAGGGGAACTCTCAATACTGCAAAGCGAACTCGTAAAAATGACTATCAGGCTCAGAGAGCAGGCTGAACAGCTGCAGGCGGATAAGCTCTATCTCGCTGATTCACTGGCTGATATCTCCCACCAGATCAAAACACCTCTCACCTCAATTAACCTTGCTGTGGCGCTTCTTGCGGAGCCTAATCTTCCTCAGGACCGACGGGTTGCATTAATTGGTGATATATCCCGCTCTCTTGGCCGGATTGAGTGGCTAATCTCAACACTTCTGAAAATATCTCGTCTGGACGCAGGTGCAATTGATTTACGGCGAGATAATGTGAGGGTCCGAAATCTTATCCAGGCGGCATCAGCCCCGCTGGAGATAGCAATGGATCTCCACAATCTTAAATTTGCCGTAGAATGTCCTGATAACGCTTCAATAACAGCCGATATGGCTTGGAGTACAGAAGCTATAGGAAACATCTTAAAAAATTCTGTAGAACATACGCCCGATGGCGGCAATATCAACGTAACAGTAACAGACACTTCCATATTCGTTCAGATAGAGATATCTGATTCTGGCGAGGGTTTTTCCGATGCTGATCTTCCACGATTGTTCGAGCGTTTCTACAAAGGCCACGGCTCCTCAGAACAGAGCGTCGGCATAGGTCTTGCTTTGTCGAGAATGATAATTACCCGTCAAAACGGATCTGTTATTGCTGAAAACGGCCAAAACGGCGGTGCGCTATTCACAATACGCTTTTACAAGGGAATAGTTTAAATGTGACAATATTGTAATGCTCAAGTCACCTTCCAGTCATACTCTGCAATTATCATAAAGATGTATCCTGATAAAGGGATAAGAAGCATCGAAAGGAAGCTTAGCATGGAGATATTAAAAGTCCGTGATCTGTTTAAAACTTACGGAAAAGGTGACAATATTGTCCGAGCACTTGACGGCATATCATTCTCTGTTGAGAAAGGCCAGTTTTTGGCCATAATTGGGCCTTCAGGTTCCGGAAAGTCTACCTTGCTGCACATCTTAGGCGGCGTGGATACTCCGACTTCGGGAAAAGTGTATATGGACGGCCAGGACGTTTTCGCAAAAAACGAAGAGCAGCTGGCAATATTCCGCCGCAGGCAAGTGGGACTCATATACCAGTTTTACAACCTTATACCAGTACTTAACGTCACTGAAAACATCACCCTTCCGGTTCTTATGGACGGGAGAAAGGTGGACAAGGACAGGCTGCAAGAGCTTATCGAAACGCTGGGACTCCAGGGTAGAGAGAAACATCTGCCAAATCAGCTCTCAGGCGGCCAGCAGCAGCGTGTATCAATAGGCCGCGCCCTTATAAACGCGCCAGCCGTGGTCCTTGCGGATGAGCCCACCGGCAATCTTGATTCTAAAAACAGCCAGGAAATTGTTGAACTCTTAAAACTATCAAACAAGAAATACGGGCAAACGCTCATAGTCATAACACACGATGAGCGCATAGCCCTCCAGGCAGACCGCGTGATTACCATCGAGGACGGTAAGATAACAAAAGACGAGGTGCTCAGAAGATGAATATACTGGGCACAGTTACAAGGCGTTATCTTGTGAAAAATAAAACCAGGACGCTTGTCACCATTATCGGGATAATCCTCTCTGCCGCAATGATAACTGCCGTTACGACGATAATTTCAAGCCTCCAGGCGTATATGTACAATTACGCTGTATACACCGACGGAGACTGGCACGGCTGCCTCTATGAAGTCCCTGAAGACCAGATAGAGTCGGTTTTATCAGACAGCCAGGTGGAAAGCGGCGCTGTAGGGCAGATAGTCGGTTATTCCTATATAGAGACAGACAACACTGACAAGCCCTATCTTTACATTCTTGGCGGCGACCAGCTCTTTTTTGACAGAATGCCGGTGCACCTCACCCAAGGGTCTCTGCCCGAAACACCGGATGAGATCATCCTCCCTGAGCATATATACACGTATGGCGGCCAGCTGCCCGAAATAGGAGCTCAGATAACTATAGACGTTGGCAGACGCGTGTCAGAGGGCTATTACCTGTCCCAGAGTAATCCTCTCACCTGGACCTTTGACGAAAATGGTGAGGAAGTTGTGGATGAGGCAATAGAAGATACGCACCCTCGCACTTACACAGTCGTAGGTTATTACCAGCGTCCAGGTTTTGAGGATTTTCGGGCTCCGGGCTATACCGCTCTGACCTGCTTAGACAGTACTCTTGACGGATATACAGCAGAGTTGTACTTTAAGATGAACGATCCAAAAGCCACTTTTGACTTTGTCGAAAGCCAGCCCTACGCAGGCTCTGCAAATTCAGATGTGCTGATGTTTCTCGGCGCTTCAAGATATGATACCTTCTACACTGTACTATATGGTCTTGGGGCAATACTAATCTGCCTGATAATATTTGGGTCCGTGTCGCTTATATATAATGCCTTCTCTATCTCCGTCAGTGAAAGGACAAGAGATTTTGGCCTGCTCTCATCCATTGGAGCCACAAAAAAACAGATACGTCACATGGTATTTTCAGAAGCGACGACAGTCAGCGTTATAGGGATACCCCTGGGCGTGTTGGCGGGAATCTTAGGTATCGGCGTCACACTGCACTTTATAGGCGGCAACTTTGCCGCTCTCTTTAGCAGCGGCTTTGCATCCGGCATGGGAGCTATAGAACTTGCGGTATCGTGGCCGGCAATAATCATAGCCTGCGTACTCGCCTTTATTACAGTTCTTATCTCAGCATGGATTCCATCTAAACGCGCTACAAAAATAACGGCGATAGAGGCAATACGGCAGTCAGGAGATATCTCCATAAAACCCCGTGAGGTCCGTACTTCTCCCCTGACATATAGGCTCTTTGGCCTTGAAGGGGCAATCGCCAGTAAGCACTTTAAGCGGAACCGCAGGCGCTATCGCGCCACAGTTATTTCACTTTTCATGTCTGTGGTGCTCTTTATCTCCGCCAGCAGTTTTTGCCGTTACCTGACAGATTCTGTAATGGACGTGTTCATGGAATACGATTATGACATACACTTTGAGTGGGCAGACGATGAGCAGCTCACTTCCAGTGACAGTTCACAGCCCTCACCTGAGGAGTTGACGTCCATTTTCACATCTGTAGACGAAGTTACCGGCTACAACCTCGTAAGCTCTATGAGCTGCGACGTCCCTGTTTCTGTAGATATAATAAGCGATGAATTGGCCGAATTATATAGCGGAAGTTTCTCTGCAGACAGAAGTCAGCTGGACGAACTGTTCAGTGACAACACCGTGACTGTCTTCGGACAGATCTACGGAATAACAGATGAATATTACAGGAGCTATCTGGAAGAGCATGGTCTGGATACTGAGAAATTTATGGACTCCGCCTCACCAACAGCCCTCATAGTCCCCAGCGTCAGCTTCTTCAACAGGGCTACCCAGAGGCAAGAGGTCCTGCAGGTATTCCACGAGGGTGTGGACTCGTTCACCGCTCTCATACCTGACAACCAGCGAATGCAGGAGTTCCACTCCTCTGATACGTCAGATCTCACATCTGAGGAATATAACAGGGCCTATTACGCCTGCTATGACCAGTTGGAGATAGACATCGGCGGGACAGTCCAGGATCTGCCCCTGGGTCTAAATACAGCCAGAACCGACTATATAATCATACTCTACCCTATGAGTGTCTTTAGGCAGATCTCCGACCAATTTGAAAACGCCAGTGTCAGCAACTGCATATATTTAACTACTAATGACCATACAGCCGCAATGGAAAATTTGGAATCAGCCGCTGAGGAAAACGGAATTCACACAGGCAACTTCCAAGACGTCCGTGAGCTGGGAGATATGAACATGAGCCTGGTCACAATAATCCAGGTATTTTCCTACGGGTTTATAGCACTTATATCCCTCATATCTGTTGCAAACGTCTTTAATACCATATCTACAAATATTAATCTCCGCCGAAGAGAGTTTGCCATGTTGAAGTCCGTTGGTGAGACGTCGAAGGGCTTTAACAAGATGATGAACTATGAGTGTCTCCTATATGGGTCAAAAGCTCTTATCTTTGGTATTCCCGTCGCTTTTGGCATCACGTACCTGATCTTCAGATCTGTAAACTCCGGTCTTGAAGTCAGCTTCTACCTGCCCTGGGCCGCTGTGGCTATAGCCGTAGGCAGCGTGTTCCTGGTGGTTTTCGCTACAATGATGTACGCCATGCGGAAGATTAAAAAAGATAATCCCATTGACGCTTTAAAAAGTGAAAACATCTAATGATTAAAGCACGGTAAGGCGGAGTTTCTCCTCCCCTTACCGTGCTTTAATCTTTTTATACTGTCTTATTTATTTTCGACCTGACTATCTTCAGCCTTTTCCTCTCTCTTCATTTTACGTTTTTTATGCTTGCCGCGTATTATGAAAACAAGCACTGTGATTATAACAGCAATTATAATCAGCACAGGGATGGCCGCCACAAATACTCTAAACAGATCCTTGAAAAAATTACCCACATCGCTGAGCGTCGACACAAATCCATCGCCCAACTGCTGCCAATATGTCCTGTCCGGATCCTGCAACTGTGTCAAGTTTTCCACTTCACGGACGTTCATGCTTATTGTACTGTAGTCTACCTGGTTCTGCCAATTTTGCAGACGCGACTCCAAAGATTCAATCTCATAGCGGATCTGCGAGAGTCTGGACTCTATATCCAGCATGTCGGTCACCGTCTCCGCTTTTTCCAGCATGGCAAGGAGACGCTCTTCCTCTATTTCATAAGTTTCAAGTCGTGATTGGCTGTCATAAAACTGCTCTGTAATATTATCTGTGTATCTATAAAGGTTTAGGACATTGCCAACTGCATCCAGGGAGCCTGTCATATCATTAAATGATTCTACCGGAATTCTTATAACATAGCTGGCGTATCTGCCGCCTCCATAGCCATAAAATTGCGAACTGTAGCTTGTGCCGGAGACACTTGAGGACTCAAAAAAGCCACCGTAAGCCTCTACCATCTGCTCGACTGCCTCAACCGAGGCGTCAAAATCCAACGTCTCTATCTCAACATCCGCAGAGTAGATAATCTTCTCAGTCAGCGACGTTGACATGACTACGGCACCATCAGGAGACGCGTCATCCGTCGTTTCCTCTGTTGAGCCGTTCATCGGACTCTCACTATTTGACCCCGTCCAGCTGCTGCCGCCACTGCTGGAATCGGCACTGCTGCTGTCGTTCCCCGATGCGCTGCAGGCGGCAAGCAACATAGTCACCGCCATAAACAGCATCAGGAATGATATTATTCTCTTTTTCATTTTATAACCCCCTTGTATTAATCTGGCCCCCTTTAATCATTTTGACGTTTAAATCCGCTATTTTGTTCCCTATGTTCATATATAACAACAATATATCCCGAAGGCTGCGCCCTCGGGATATCTTAAATTTAACTTTTAAAGTACTTTTGATAGAAAATCAATCGTGCGCTGCTCTTTAGGATGGGTGAAGAATTCGCCAGGAGTATTTTGCTCCAAAATTTTTCCCTCGTCCATAAAGAGAACTCTGGTACCCACCTCACGGGCAAAGCCCATCTCATGGGTCACTACGATCATTGTCATACCATCCTGGGCAAGCTCGCGCATTACCTCCAGCACTTCGCCAACCATCTCAGGGTCAAGGGCTGAGGTTGGCTCGTCAAACAGCATAAGCTCAGGCTTCATGGCCAGCGCACGCACTATGGCGATCCTCTGTTTCTGGCCTCCTGAGAGTTGGGATGGGTAGGAGTCGGCTTTGTCCTCAAGGCCAACACGCCGGAGCAAGGTTAGCGCCTGTTCATTGGCCTCCTCTTTCTTCATAATGCCGGTACGAACCGGCGCCAGAGTTATGTTCCTCTGTATAGTCATATTGGGAAAAAGATTAAAGTGCTGGAACACCATACCCATATGGCGGCGCATGGCGTCTATGTCGACATTAGGGTTGGTAATGTCTGCACCGTTAAATATAATACTGCCCTTCGTAGGTATCTCCAGAAGGTTAAGGCACCTGAGGAACGTGGACTTACCTGAGCCTGAAGGGCCAATGATGACCACTTTTTCACCTTTATCAATGTGCTCGGTAATATTGTCCAGCACCAGATGATCTCCAAAAGATTTTGAAAGGTTCTTAACGTCTATCACTTTGCCTTAGCCTCCTCTCAAGTTTACCCTGGAGCCAGGTAAAAATCATAACCACAATAAGGTAGATTATTGCGGCACCAACCAGCGGGAACATTGCGTCAAAGGTCCTGTTTACAATGTTTTTGGCGAAATAGACCATCTCCTGGCCGCCTATAATCGATATAAGGGACGTATCTTTTAAGAGCACAATAAACTCATTCCCAAGAGAAGGCAATATAGCCTTAAAGGCCTGAGGTACGACAATAAAGCGCATAGTATCCAGGTAGCCCAAGCCCAGTGAGCGTCCGGCTTCAGCTTGTCCAGGATCCAAGGACATAAGTCCGCCCCTTATTATTTCCGCCACATACGCTCCGGAGTTTATACCCAAAGTCAGCGCGCCCACCATTGTATAGTTGCGGCTGCTGGCGAAAATAACCATGCCCATTATGAGCATCTGAACCATCATAGGGGTACCGCGTATAACTGTCACATATATTTTGCATATGGCGTTTGCAAGACCCAAAACAATATTTTTCCTGCGACCCGGTCTTTGCTGATCATGGGCGGTACGCACTATCGCAACAAGCACTCCAAGCACTACACCTATAATCAGAGCAATGGCGGTAACAACAAGCGTCACTCCGACGCCCTCCAAATATTGTTGCCACCTATCTCCTTCAATAAAGGCCTGGTAAAAACGGACATACAAAGTTTGCCACACATTTGCTGTGCCTTCCAGCATCATCTCCCGCCACGTCTCAAAGGTCTGTGCAAGATCCATATGCGTCCCCCCTTTTTTAATGCGCCGCAAAAGGAGCGGCTAATGCCGCTCCTTTTGCGGAAAAATTCAAATCAACAATTACTCAGCTGAAATATACTTGTCCATTATGCTCTGGACCGTTCCATCATCGATAAGCTCATTAAGAGCGGTATTAACAGCGTTGAGAAGCGCAGAGTTGCCTTCATCCACAGCGGCACAGTAGTCTTCAATTACGTAGGCACCCTCAAGGATCTCAAGGCCTGGAGTTGAAGCTACATATTCCTGGGCAGGACCGTTATCAATTACAACACAGTCAACCTGCCCGTTAAGCAGGGCTTGAACAGCTACCGAGCCGTTATCAAGTGAAGTAACGTGATCCACACCATGGGCGTCCTGACAGTATATTTCACCGGTGGTTCCGCGCTGAACACCTATCTGTATATCCTCCAGCACATTGCCGTCAGCGTCAACAAGCTGCAAGTCATCATTGGTACCCGCTATGCTTGTGTCTCCTTCACGTACAATTATAACCTGTTCGCCAGTGGCGTAAGAATCTGTGAAATCCATAACCAGGTCTCTATCTTCCCTGTATGTAAGGCCAGCCAGCATAACATCAGCTCTGTTCTCCTGAACTGCAAGAAGAGCGGCATCAAAGTCTATATTATCAATAACCAACTCAAGTCCCAGCTTATCAGCAATAGCCTGGGCAATCTCAGGGTCGATTCCGATAATGTTGTTATCGTCATCAGTCATCTCATATGGCGGGAAAGAGGCGTTAGTCACCATGATCAGCCTACCCTCTTCAATAAGGGAATCGGCAAAATCGCCGTAATCGCCAGTTGCAGACCCGTCGTCTGTCTGCTCATCACCGGCGTTTGTGTCGTCATCCGCAGTGTTCTCGTCACCGGTATTTACATCCTCATTATTGGTATTCTCGGCGTTATCCTGATTTTCAGTACCAGAGGTATCATCTCCGCTGGAGCATGCAGCAAGAGCGAACACCATGCACAATGCCAAGATAAGCGCAAGATACCTACTTATCTTTTTCATTTCTTTTCCCTCTTTCAAATTATTCTTCTCCTGTAGGAGACACTTGTAGATTATATATCGGAAACAGTTTAATTGCAACATCAAATTGGATAAATACAAAGAAAAACAGAATAGATAATTACCCGCTTTACACAAAGCAGGCAATTACCTATTCATTACTCAATGAATATTCATTTTTTCAACCCGAAAACTGAAGCTGTTCCAAGTTCCTCTTCTATTTTAAGCAGTCTGTTGTATTTGGCTACTCTGTCGGTGCGGGAAGGCGCGCCCGTCTTTATATAGCCTGCATTTGTTGCAACGGCCAGGTCTGCTATTGTCGTATCCTCTGTCTCACCAGATCTATGGGAAATAATCGACCTGTATCCGGCGCATTTTGCCGTTTCCACAGCATCCAGCGTCTCGGTAAGCGTTCCTATTTGGTTCATCTTTACTAAAATTGCATTGCCCGCTCCCATTTCAATTCCCTTTTTCAGCCGCCTCACGTTTGTGACAAAAAGGTCGTCACCCACAAGAGTTGTAGTCTTACCGATTCTGGAAGTCAGGTGCTGCCAGCCGTCCCAGTCCTCTTCAGCCATACCGTCTTCTATTGAGAAGATAGGATATTTCTCTGTAAATCTCAGCCACATGTCAGAGAGCTCTTCACCCGTCATACTCACCTTGCGTTTTGGCAGAAAATAGGTGTGGTTTGAACTGTCGTACCACTCCGATACCGCACCGTCTATTGAAAACATAAAATCACGTCCTGGCTCAAATCCGGCAGCCTTTACGCCGTTAACCAGTGCGCCCAGTGCCTCCTCATCAGAATCAAGCATTGGAGCGTATCCGCCTTCATCTCCTACGCCAGTCGACGGTACTACTTTTTTCAAAGCATGGAAGACCTCCGCACACCACATCAGGCATTCGGCAAAATCTTTTGCACCTACCGGCATTATCATAAACTCCTGGATATCCACACTGTTGCTGGCATGGGCTCCTCCGTTTATAACATTCATCATTGGCATTGGCAATGTCTTCGCGTTAACTCCGCCCAGATAACTATACAGCGGCAATCCGCAGCTCTCAGCAGCAGCTTTTGCACAGGCGATTGATACAGCCAATATAGAATTAGCGCCCAGGCGTGACTTGGTTTCCGTACCATCCAGTGCAATTAGCATTCTGTCAATTTCAGGCTGGCACAGAGCATTTTCCCCAAGCAGGCGCTGGGCAATTTCTCCATTTATATTATTTACCGCTTTAAGCGTCCCTTTTCCTCCAAACTTCGACGGGTCGCCATCACGGAGTTCCAGGGCCTCATAGGCCCCCGTGGAAGCGCCCGACGGCACTGCAGCAACACCGCAGGCCCCGTCTTCCAGAACAACTTCGGCCTCTACAGTCGGATTTCCACGGGAATCAAGTATCTGGCTGCCTTTTATAGAGGCGATACCAATATAATTTTTCATATATCTCCTTCTCTCTTCCAAAAAAAGCCGGCATCAGGCATCAAATCTGCCTTCAGCCGGCTTTTCTGGATAATCATATAATCAAAGACGCCCGTAGCATCTTTTGATCATTTTATTATCAACGACTCACCTGTCATTTCAGCGGGCTTCTCAATACCCATTATGTCCAACATAGTGGGTGCAATATCCGCCAAACGACCATTTTTAAGTTTTACATCTCTGCCTCTGACTATAAATGGCACAGGATTTGTAGTATGAGCAGTAAAAATTGTGCCGTCAGCATCAACCATCTTATCAGCGTTTCCATGGTCGGCTGTTATAAGAGACACTCCGCCCATACGCTGGACTGCATCAGTAACCTTGCCAACACACTGATCAACAGTTTCAACCGCTTTTACTGCCGCCTGGAATACTCCTGTATGTCCTACCATATCGCAGTTTGCAAAGTTGAGAATTATAACATCATATTTTCCGCTCTCTATACGCGCAACGGCTTCATCAGCAACTTTATATGCGCTCATTTCAGGTATAAGATCATACGTCGGAAATTCCTTCGGCGATGGAATCAGAACTCTGTCCTCACCTTCATATACCTGCTCGGTGCCGCCATTGAAGAAAAAGGTGACATGGGCGTACTTTTCAGTCTCAGCTATTCTCAGCTGAGTCATCCCATGGTTGCTTACAATCTCGCCAAAAGTATTAGTTAACTCTTCTGGCGGAAATGCCACGGTGACATTCGGCATAGTGGCATCGTATTGTGTTGTGCAGACAAACTTTACTGGGAAGAATCCTTTCTTCCTCTCAAATCCAGTAAAATCAGGATCCACGAATGTACGCGTTATCTCCCTGGCACGGTCTGGACGGAAGTTTGTAAATATCACTGAGTCGCCTGGTTTTACCATGCCGTCCCTGTCGCAAACCACGGGCACAACAAATTCATCTGTGGCGCCGTTGTCATAGGAAGCCTGCATCGCGTGGACAGGATCAGGATCGTATTCTCCCTCCCCGCATACTATGGCGTTATAGGCTTTTTCGACCCGCTCCCAGCGGTTATCCCTGTCCATCGCATAGAATCTGCCGGAAATAGTGGCAATCTTTCCAACGCCTATCTCCTGACACTTTTCTACACATTCCTCAATGTATCCTTTACCTGAGGAAGGCGGCACATCGCGCCCGTCCATAAAGCAGTGGATATAAACTTTTGAAAGGCCGCGACGTTTTGCCATCTCAAGGAAAGCCCAGGTGTGCGAATTATGGCTGTGGACTCCGCCGTCTGACATAAGGCCCATCAGATGAAGTGCTCCGCCGTTCTCTTTAGCCGAGTCCATTGCGGTAGCATACTCCCTGTTCTCAAAAAAGCTGCCGTCGCGGATGGAACGGGTGATTCTAGGCAGGTCCTGGAACACGATTCTGCCAGCGCCTATATTTGTGTGTCCTACCTCGCTATTGCCCATCTGTCCATCAGGCAAGCCCACATTTTCACCTGACGCTTCCAGCTGGCTCCAGGGGCATTCCGCCAGCAATTTGTCAATTACAGGCGTGTTTGCTGCAACAATAGCGTTCTTTTTCGGGTCTGGCTTATCTATGCCAAAGCCATCCATTATAATTAAAGCAATAGGTTTTTTCATATTTACTCCTGATTAGCCGCATTAATTATTGCAGCAAATTTCTCTGGAACAAGCGACGCTCCGCCAATAAGCCCTCCATCGATATCAGGTTGAGCCAGAAGTTCGGCGGCATTCTTTTCATTCATGGAGCCGCCGTATTGTATCGTGATGGCCCTGGCTACTCTGGCGCCATAAAGGTTCCTGATTACTGACCTGATTGCACTGCAAACCTCACCGGCCTGTTCCGCGGTGGCTGTCTTGCCTGTTCCGATAGCCCAAATCGGCTCATAGGCTATAATTACCTTCCGTACTTTATCAGCAGGTACATTTGCCAATGCAGTCTTCACCTGAAGATTTATGAGCTCTATTGTTATACCAAGTTCCCGTTGCTCAAGGCTCTCTCCAACACAAACAATCGGCTGAAGTCCGGCGTTCAATGCAGCGTGGACTTTCTTATTTACAGATATATCTGTCTCCCCATAATACTGGCGGCGCTCTGAGTGGCCGATTATTACGTACTTTACCCCCAGGTCTACCAGCATATCAGCAGCTATCTCGCCTGTATAAGCGCCACTTGGATTTTCGTTAAGATTCTCCGCGCCAACGGCAATACGGCAATCCTTGAACACCTTAACAGCAGAGGGAATATCAACAAACGGGGCGCATATGACAGTTTCACACCA
>CALWYO010000100.1 GCA_944385785.1 uncultured Oscillospiraceae bacterium
GCCTCTTGCAGGAAAATACTTTTGCATTTCGTCAACCAGTTTCAATTGTCTTTATTCTGCGGAAACCTCCGCACCAGTAACTGCCGCTGGATGTCAACGATTCTCATGCTTGAGACATTTTTCATGACCCAGACTGAAAATCCAGTGATTTTAGACTATAAGTTCTGCTTCTGCTTCTGCTTCTGCTTCAATATGAACTTATTACCTTCGTAAACCTGAGATGCTTTTCAGCGGATCGGGCTTACCTGTACATTGGACTCCCCTCCTGTCTTTTATGGTTAAACTATACTATAGTTTAACGCATTTGTCAATGGTTTTTTGTGTAAATTTATAAATTTTTTTCAAAAAATTTGTGCGGGTATAGAGTACCCGCACAAATCCTATTCATCAAACAATGGAGTGGAGAAGTATCTCTCCGCCGTATCGGGAAGTATTGTAACGACAGTCTTTCCACTGCCCAACTTTTCAGCTAATTTTAAAGCCGCCGCAACATTGGTACCGCTGGATATGCCGCACATAAGGCCCTCTAAACGCGCCAGCTGTCTGGCTGTATCCAACGCCTCGTCGTCAGACACTATGTATATATTATCATAGATGTTAAGATTTAAATTTGTAGGTATGAGGCCGTCTCCAATTCCCATCTGTATATGAGATCCAACCGTTCCGCCGGCAAGAATAGCCGCATTTTCAGGCTCGACGGCCCAAATTTCCATATTCGGATTCAGCGCCTTCAGCGTCTCACCAATTCCAGATAGTGTGCCGCCGGTCCCTACGCCTGAACAGAATCCATCTATTGGTCCCGCCACCTGCTCAAGTATTTCAAGTCCTGTATGGTGTTTATGGACTAACGGATTGGCAGGATTTTCAAACTGCTGAGGAACAAACACGTGCGGGTTATCTCTTTTCATCTGCATGGCTTCTTCGAGGCATTGAGCTATTGCTTTACCAATATCTCCGTCATCGTGTACAAGATGCACTTGGGCACCATAGTGTTTTACGATCTTCCTTCTCTCTTCGCTAACTGAATCGGGCATGATGATAATAGTCTTTAATCCCCACACAGCCCCCACCAAAGCCAATCCAATGCCCTGATTTCCGCTTGTGGGCTCCACAATTATCGAATTCTCATCTATAATGCCTCTATTTTTTGCATCCAACAGCATGTTATAAGCCGTGCGCGTTTTAATCGAACCGCCTACGTTCAAACCTTCATACTTCACTATCACATCTGCCCAGCCTGGCTTCACCATACGATTAAGCCTTATCATAGGAGTATAGCCTATTGCTTCTAAGATGTTATTGCAAATCATTAAAAATCTCCATTCTGGCAGGCGCCATTATTTTACGACTACGTTTTCTTTACCCAGCATTTCCTCAAGCTCTTTTATAAGTGCTGGATGTATAATGCAACTGGTACCATACTTTTTCTTCGTATCTTCAAAATAGATAATAAGCTGATCTTGTCCTGGGAACATTGTGAGGATTAACTTAATTCTCTCAAGTGCAGCATCTTCCTGGCTTTTAAGCCTTATATAAAGTTTTCCCTCACGTGGAGTCTGTTCCCCAGGATACGGATCCGTATCTGACAGCGGCCTGATAAGATTTGCTACAATTTGTGGGTCTTTATCGTCGCGAATTGAAAGACGCCCCTTTATCCACAAAAGGGCCCCCTCTCGTACATATCCTCCGCCATTATCAAGGGTCTTCTGAAAAGCAAGGATTTCTACTGCCCCTGTCCCATCATCCAAGGTAATATACGCCATAATGGAACCATTCTTAGTAGGTTTCATTTTTACCGTTGACACTACCCCTGCTATTATCAGCTCCTGATCATCAGCATACTTATGCTCATTAACATCGTCTTCAGCATCAGATAATATACTGCCAATTGTCACTGCTCCAAGATTGCGGGCCGCTCTTCTGTAGGAATCCATCGGGTGTCCGGACAGGAAAAGCCCTGTAACTTCCCTCTCCATCGCCATCATCTCTCCCGAGGAATACTCCGGAAGATTCGGCAGCTTAATCGCAAGCTGCGGCGTGTTATCACTATCAGATCCTCCAAATAAGTCCATCTGTCCTTCGACATTTTTACGTCTTGCATCGGCGATGGAATCAATTGTAGAACCGCATACTTCCATAAGTTGACTTCTATTGGCGCCCAAGCCGTCAAATGCCCCGCATTTTATAAGGCTCTCAAGAGCGCGCCTGTTCATATCCGCGCCATACATCCGCTCACAGAAGTCAAAGAACGAAGTAAACTCTCCACCCTGCGCCCGCTGCTCCATCACGTTTTCTATGAACTTACCGCCAATATTTTTTACAGCTACCAGTCCGTACCTTATGTTGTTGCCCTCAACGGTAAATCTGTTCTCTGACTTGTTTATGTTCGGAGGCAGCAGCTTTATTCCCAGTTGAGAGCACTCCGCCGTATATTCCGACACCTTTTCCGGCTGATCCAGAACCGAACTCATCAGGGCCGCCATATATTGACGAGGATAGTGGCACTTAAGGTACGCTGTTTCATATGCAACTATGGCGTAACTTACAGCATGAGCTTTATTGAAGGCATAGTTTGCAAAATCAAGAATCTCATCATAAATACTTCCGGCAATATCAGCCGGCACACCGTTTTTGACCGCGCCTGGGATTCCCCTGTTCGGGTCACCATTTATGAATGTATCTCTCTCTTTAATTATTTCCGCCTGCTTTTTCTTGGACATGGCGCGCCTTATCATATCTGCCTGCCCCAGAGAAAAGCCGCCCAATCTGCGGAATATCTCTATAACCTGCTCCTGATATACTATGCACCCGTAGGTAATATTGAGAATAGGTTCAAGAAGCGGGTGTTTATAAGTAATTTTTTCAGGATTGGAAGCAGATTCAATAAACCTGGGTATGGAATCCATTGGTCCCGGCCTATAGAGGGCAATCACCGCCGTTATGTCTTCAATGCTTTTAGGCTTCAGCCCTGTGCAGACCCCAGTCATACCTGTACTTTCCAGCTGGAAAACCCCGCTTGTCCTGCCTGTAGAGAGCATGTCGTATACTTCCTGATCGTCATCAGGAATGGTTTTAATATCAAAATCCGGCACGGTGCGCTGTATATCTTTTACCGCGTCGTCAATTATCGTAAGGTTCCGAAGCCCAAGAAAATCCATCTTAAGGAGCCCCAGTTCCTCAAGCGTCGTCATTGTATATTGTGTTGCTATCGTGTTATCCTTTTTTGACAGTGCCAGCGGCACATAAGTGTACACCGGATCTCGTGTTATAACTATGCCTGCGGCGTGCGTGCCAGAGTCCTTGGGCATATCCTCAAGCGCCATGGCGGTATCTATAACGCGCTTTATACGTTCATCCCCGTCATACATCTGCCTCAGCTGCTTTGAAGCAGACAGAGCTCCTAAGAGTTTCATATTCAGCACATTGGGAATAGCCTTGGCCAGCTCATTCTCCTCCTGGAAAGTCAGGCCCATGGCTTTTGAAACGCTCCTGACAGCATTTTTCGCCTTAAGCGTATTAAATGTTATTATCTGGGCAACACGGTCCTCACCGTATTTGTGTTTTACATAGTCTACAACTTCGCCTCTGCGACGCTCGCAGAAATCCATGTCAATATCCGGCATCGATACTCTCTCCGGATTCAAAAAGCGCTCAAAATAGAGATTGTATTTTATCGGGTCCACATCGGTTATTCCAAGGCAGTACGACACTATGCTTCCCGCCGCCGAACCGCGTCCAGGCCCTACAGGTATGCCGTTTTTCTTGGCATAACTAACAAAATCAGCCACGATTAGAAAATAATCGGTAAAACCCATCTTGTTAATCATGTCCAGCTCATACTCCAGCTGTTCCATAACCTGGTTCTTGTCCTTATAGCGGCGCCCAATTCCCTCAAGGCACAATTTCCGTAAGTACTCTTTGGCATCATATCCATCAGGCACGTCAAATTGCGGCAAGTGGTAATGGCCAAATTCAAATTCCAGATTGCACATTTCCGCAATTTTCTCTGTGTTATCCGCAGCTTCTGGTACGTCTGGGAAGAGCACTCGCATCTCCGCCTCGGTCTTCAGATATAGTTCGCTGCCGTGGAATTTCATTCTGTCGTCCTCTTCCACGGTTTTCCCTGTCTGTATACACATAAGCACATCCTGTGCCTGCGCGTCAGTCCTTCTTAAATAGTGAGCGTCGTTGGTAACTACAAGAGGTATGCCTGTCTCTTCGCTTAACTTTATAAGCCCATTTGCCGCAACTTTTTCCTCGGGTATACCATGGTCCTGGAGCTCAAGTTAATAGTTTCCTTTTCCAAAAATGTTTAGCATCTCCAAGGCTTTTTTCTTCGCCTCATCATATCTTCCGTCGATTATAAGTTTAGGTACTATGCCCTGAATACACGCAGAAAGTGCTATCAGTCCCTCTGAATGTTCTCTGAGCAAGTCCATATCGACTCTTGGCTTCACATAGAATC
>CALWYO010000101.1 GCA_944385785.1 uncultured Oscillospiraceae bacterium
TAACTGATTGTCGGCATAAAACGGCCCGCAAAAACGGGCTATTATAGCGCCTTGAGATAAAAATACACAACAGAGAGCGGCTCTTTAAATAGAGCCGCTCTCTGCCTGTCGATTTAACGGACGCTCCTACTTTACCACTCAACCCCGCTGAACCTTCTAAAGCTGTCCATGCTTATCTTTATGCTCTCTATCTCATCGTGCTGGCTGTAGTCCTGCTCCAGGACTATGTACTCGCTGCCGCAGCACTCGTTTGCCGTGTCTATTATACTCTGTATGTCGATAATTCCTGTTCCAATCTCTGTAAAAGTCTCCGGACGGACGTCCCTGTTGAACCTGTCTCTATCCACATAATCGTGCCCCGCCTCCACGCTGGTGAGAAGGTCCATCTCCTGCTCATAGCCCTTTGTAAAGTCCTTCTGGTGGACAAGGCTCACCCTTTTCCCCAGGCGCCGCAGCAGCTCTATGGGATCCTGATTACCCCGCAGCGTCCAGTATGTGTCAAGCTCCACCTTTACAAGCTCCGGATCCGTGTTGTCCATGAGCATATCGTATATGGTCTTGCCGTCAAACCGCTGGAACTCGTGGAAGTGGTTGTGGTACAGCAGCTGCATGCCGTACTCTTTGCATCGCTCTCCCACTCGGTTGAGTATCTCGGCTTTTCTCAGAGTCTCGTCAGCATCTTTATAGAAATCCATAGGCTGCACAAAATACTTTGTGCCTATCTCCTGGTGATATTCCAGAATAGGCGTCATGTTGTCGGGATCCAACGGGAAAATATGGGCGCTGAATATATTTATGCCCGTATCTTCTATAATTTTCTTAAGTTCCTTGGCAGTCACCCCGAAACCGACGCCGGGATCCTCCAGCGCGTTGTGGTTGGCCACCTCAATGTACTTGTAACCCGCCTTAGCCACCTCTTTTATAGTGGCAATCGGGTCTTCTGCCATATGGTTGCGTACAGAATACAGCTGAATTCCTACTTTCATATTCAATCACTCCAAATATATAATTTTATTTTCAGTCCTGCATATGAAAATAACAACATTAAAAAATATAAAGCTCCTACCGCACCGGCGTTGGAGCTCAAGAAATACGGTATTTTCAAAAAGGCTGGGGCGCAAAAATTCCCCAGCCTTTTGTGTGCATTTTACCCTCTTTGCGCTGCGGAGCTTAAGCCTCAAATGGAAGTACGCAGTTTTTCTCGCTGGACTCCCTGAGAGTCTCCATCAGTTTAAGAATACGCATGGCCTCTTCCGGCTTTACAAGCTGCTCAGCCGTACCGTTGATGGTGTCCACAAGGTTGAGATACAGGCCGTTCCTGTCCACAACGACTGTCGGAAGCTCTATCTCCTCGGTAGTCTTGCCATCCCTTGGGGCCATGGTCTTTGTGAGGCCCTCGCCGGCCCTGATGGGCTTAACGTCGCCTTCGTCCCACTTTGTGACACGGACAATCCTGCCGTCGCCCACTGTGCTCTCTATAATGGCGGTGCCCTCCTTACCGGCCATGTACCAGTTGGGCAGCCTTATAAAGTTGCAGGTGCTCACTTCCACCTGGGCCACTATGCCGTTTTCAAAATACAGGAAAGCCTGGAAGCCGTCGTCGCACTCATCGCTGGTTATGTATGTATAGCGGCAGTAGACGGAGCTTATCTTGCCGGGGATCATCTGTACGATCCTGTCTATCAGGTGTACGCCCCAGTCAAGCATCATTCCGCCGCCGTGGGCCTTCTCTTTTCTCCAGTCGCCGGGGATGCCTCTGGAGCCCATATAGCGACTCTCAACTTTGAATACATCGCCCAGCATATGCTCGTCAAAAATCTTCTTTATAACAAGGTAATCGTAGTCCCAGCGGCGGTTCTGCCTTGGATAGAACACCTTGCCGGTCTCTTTCGCCACGGCAAGAACCTCTTCCAGTTCCTGGGAGCTCATCATAACCGGCTTCTCGCACAGAACATGCTTGCCCGCCTTCAGCGCCCTGATGGCCTGCTCTTTATGGCAGTCGTTGGGGGTGGCCACAAGGACAATGTCCAAATCTGGGTCAGCCAGCATATCGTCGTAGCTCTCATAGCAGTGCCAGCCGTGTCCAGCAGCCCACTCCATACGCTCGGGGTTGATATCGTAAATGCCGGCAAGCTCCAGTTTTCCCGTCAATGGGACTATCTCAACCTGTCCCGCACCGTATGCCTTATAGCCGGTATTCTCCTCAAGGCCGCTTATGGCCAAAGCATGGCCGCTGCCCATTCCCCCGCATCCAATTATGCCTATCTTTAATGGCGCTTTCATAAATTCCTTTTCCTCCCTTTGCCTTCAGGCCCCGCCTGATATGTCAAATTTAATAAAAGTATACCACAGTAAAAGCCAATCTTCCACATATTTAATAATAACTTTTCCGCCTGATATTTATAACTATTCCGTCAAGTTGAAAATGTGGAAGAAATATGTTTCAATTTGTTTCGTAAAAACTCCCTTGTTTTCTGTATTTTATTATCAAAAAACGCCTGAAAATTGCGAAAAAGTTTCATCGATTATATGAATTTTCCATTTGTAAATTTGTCCAAATCGGCGGCCTGTTTTTTATGCAACAGAACTATTTACATCGCCGCCACCTTAATATATTATAAGTATGTAGTTTTAAAAGTATGTTTGTTTTTACCTGGCCGCTTTTTTTGCGGCTTTCAGGCTATTCTTTTGAAACATTTTTCATGAAATGAGCTTTGCCATGTCTAAGTGTACCATTCGCCAGGTTGCCGCTTTGGCCGGTGTATCCCCTGCTACGGTATCCAGAGTGCTGAGCGGTTCAGGCGGCGTATCCCAGGAGTTACGCTCAAAAGTCGTGTCGGCCGCGAGAGAATCCGGATATATTTCACGCAAACCCAACGGCAGGCGGTACATCGGGCTCATAGTGCCGGACCTTAAAAACCCCTTTTACAACGAAATTATTCAGGGAGTGATGGACACCGCCGCTCTGTCTTCCTGCGGCATACTCCTGTGGTCCTCTTCAGCGGGGCTTGAGAGTTCTTCTCCGTCCATCTTCACCTCCGATCTGGCTGTGGATGGGGTGATATCCACGCAGCTTCTCTACCCCGACAGCCTTATTTTCAAATCGCTGCCAAAGGGCATTCCCCTGGTGCAGTGCTGCGAATATAACGAGGAGCTGCCTTTCCCCATCGTCTCCATAGACAACTACGCCTCCGCGTACAACGCTGTAAGTCATCTTATCAATCTGGGCCGGCGGGATATAGCCTTCTTCGGCTCCAGCAGCGCCTCAATGTATACGGTCCTGCGGGAGCAGGGGTTCAGAGACGCCATGGCCGATTACGGTCTTCCGGTAAACGAATCCTGGGTGCTGCATCTGGGAGATGTGGACTACAATCTGGCAGTATCTGCCTCGGATCACCTTTTTTCCCAGCCGGAGTGTCCCGACGCCGTTTTTGCGGTGTCCGACATGTACGCCGCAGGCGTTACCAGAAGCGCCAGGAAGTTGGGTCTTTCAATACCCGAGGATGTATCTGTGGTCGGTTTCGACGATACGGATGTGGCAAAAATTAACGAGCCGCCGCTGACTACCATACGTCAGCCCAGCTACAAAATGGGGTGTTTTGCGTGCAGTATGCTGCTGCAGCTTATCAGCACCGGCTCCACCCCCTCCCACAAGGTAATACTGGAGTCGGAGCTTATAGTCAGGGACAGTTCCAGGGCGAAGGCCCCTATCGGCATCTCCGGTGAGCACCGGGAGTGAAATAAATTTTGCGTATCCCACTATATGATAGTGATAAACATTTTTAAATAAGGAGAGAACACATTATGAAAAACGGCAAGCTGCAAATCGGTATCATCGGCTGCGGCGGAATCGCCAACCAGAAGCATTTCCCCAGCCTCCGTGACAACGCCGACAAGGCGGATATCGTAGCTTTCTGCGATATTATCGTGGAGAGGGCCCAGAAGGGCGCCGCTGAGTACGGAGTACCTGGCGCCAAGGTCTACACCGACTACAAAGAGCTCCTGGCTGATCCGGATATCGACGTAGTCCATGTCCTGACTCCAAACGTATCTCACTGCCAGATAACTGTCGACGCTTTCGCCGCCGGCAAGCACGTCATGTGTGAGAAGCCCATGGCCGCCACTACAGAGGACGCCCAGAAGATGATGGACGCCTGGAAAAAGAGCGGCAAGAAGTTCACCATCGGCTATCAGAACAGGTTCCGTCCTGAGGTTCAGTCCCTGCACAAAGCATGTGAAAAGGGCGAGCTGGGCGAGATCTACTACGCCGAGGCAAACGCTGTCCGCCGCAGGGCAGTTCCCACCTGGGGCGTATTCCCCAACAAGGCTCTCCAGGGCGGCGGCCCCCTCATCGACATCGGCACACATGCCCTTGATATGACTCTGTGGATGATGGACAACTATGAGCCCGCCTCCGTTTCCGGTAGCGTGTTCTACAAGCTGGGCAACCTGCCTGAGGCTGTTGACGGCAACCTCTTCGGGCCATGGGATCCTGAGACCTACGAGGTTGAGGACTCCGCTTTCGGCTTCATCAAGATGAAGGACGGCGCCACCATCAACCTGAGGGCATCCTGGGCCATCAACCTGATGGAGTCCAGAGAGGCCTCCACCACTCTGTGCGGAACAAAGGCCGGCGCCGAGATCCGTTCCGGCTCCAGCTTCCCCAAGGACGAGCTCTACTTCAACTGCGGCCGCAACGGCGTTCTGGTTGACGAGAAAGCCGCAATGGGCGGCAACGTCGCCTACTTCGGCGGCTCCAAATCCACCCCAGGCTCCATGGAGTGCGATCAGTGGCTCAACGCCATAATCAATGACACCGAGCCTCTTGTTAAGCCCGAGCAGGCCTTCACAGTCACCAAGATTCTGGACGCTATTTACCAGTCTGATAAGCTGGGCAAGGAAATAGTATTCTAATAACCACCTTCTTAAATTCCCGCGCGCCAAGGCGCGCGGGAATTTGGATATACGCTACAATTAGTCGTTCAAAAGGAGAATTTGAAATGTCACTAAAAGTAGGACTCCAGCTCTTCTCTGTGAGAAAAGCGATGAAGCAGGATCCCCTGGGGACAATAGAGAAATGCGCTGAAATAGGCTATAAGTATCTTCAGATCGCCAGCGCGTATTCCGACGACCCCGCCACTCGGGATCTTGTCTGCGGCGGCGGCGTCTCAGCGGACAAATTCAGGGAGAAGTGCAGCGAATTAGGCATAAAGCTGCTGCCATCCCATTTTTCAGTCATGACTTACTCGCCCCAGGCCGCAAGGGAGATATGCAAGGCCCAGAAGGACATCGGCGTCG
>CALWYO010000102.1 GCA_944385785.1 uncultured Oscillospiraceae bacterium
GCTTTGGAAATTGGATTGTACATAATAATGAAGAAATCACGTTGCTATTAAGTAGAATGCTTCATCTTGTTCTAGCATACGAAGTAATATGCATTGTGTCGTGGGACACATTTAAAAGAACATATTCTAAAAGCATTGTGGGCATATGCCTGATTTCGCTGATATGCTTTTTATTTCTAGATAAAACATCATTGTTCTCTGTTATTATGCCTAAGTTGACGGGGTATACAGAGTATGGAGTGGCATATACAAAGTACCAAGGCTTTCTGGTGTACTTCAAAACAGGGGATAATAGAAATTATGGGGCTTTTTGGGAACCTGGACTTTTTGCTACGCATATCATTTGTGCATTTCTTATGTTGCCGTATGTTGATATGACGAAAGGCAAAAAAACACTCATGTATGCGGTTTTAATAATTAGTCTTTTGACAACGGCATCAAGTGCAGGATATGTTCTCCTAATAATTGTTATTATATGTAATGTGTTAAGTCGGTTGAAGATTGAAGAAAAACGTGACTATCTAAAACTTGTGATAGTATTTATTTTATTAGGCCTTTTGATTTGTATATATCTGAACTTGGAAACTATATTCAGATTAATGTCGTTAGATAATAATCTGATATTTGAAAAAATACTTCATATATCCGAATCACAACGATCAGATTCCGTTAGAGTTAATCTTGATGCATTTTTGCAAAAACCATTACTTGGGTTTGGATTTTCAAATCTTGAACAGGCAACATCATATAAGGCACTCGGAAAATCACTGATTGTTGTGGACACGGCAACGACATTTAGATTACTGGCTGCCGTTGGCGTTGCAGGAATATTCTTCACAGCGATTCTTGTTGGTGGTATTTTTAGAAATCGAAAATTGCCATGGTTTGTCAAATTGGTTCTTGCTGTCATCACACTATTAATAATAAATAAGGAGGCACATGATTCATTCCTACTTGCATGGTGTCTTGCGATGTATATGAATGAAGAAACACGTTATTCGAAGTAAGGGTGATTCAATGCAGTATATATCCTTTTATGATCATGAAAGCAATGAATGTGAAAATCGAGCATTTAGTCCAGCTGGTAGAGACATTACGACATATATATCCGCAGCTCTGAGTAGACTTGGTTATTCGGTGGAGATTGTTTCACCGATTTTGACAAAAAATGAAAAGGGCTTGTACCGAGGAAAACAATATGATATTGATGATAGAGTTTCAGTAGTACTTCCGTTTTCGTTTGGAGTTAAAACATTACTAGGTAAATGTCTTAAGAGAATTTGGCAACTGATTGTTATATATTTTTTTGTTTTTCATAAAGTAAAGCGAAACTCGGTAATAATCGTCTATCACTCGGTTTCGTTATCAAAAATTGTAGCCTGTTTAAAGAAAATCAAGCATTGCAAGATAATCCTTCAGGTTGAGGAGATTTATGGAGATGTAAGTAATGACAAGAAAATGAGATGCCGAGAAATGCGAGCATTTAAGGCGGCTGATGCATTCTTGTTTCCGACAGAAGCATTATCGAAGGAGGTTAATCTAAGCCAGAAACCATATGTAATAGTACATGGTAATTACAGCGTACAACCACTAATAAAAGAAAAATTCAATGATAGAAAGATACACTGCGTCTATGCAGGAACCTTTGATTTGGTTAAGGGAGGGGTGTTTAATGCAATTGCTGCGGCAGAGTACTTGGATGAAAATTATGTAATCCACATTTTGGGCTTTGGATCTGAAAGTGAGATTGAGCAAGTAAAAAAAGCAATTATTTCAGCAAGAGACAAGACCACGTGTGACATTCGTTATGAGGGGCTGAAGACTGGTGATGATTTTAGAATGTTCATTCAAAAATGCGATATTGGATTGTCCAGTCAAAATCCTGATGGTCAATACAATGCCACGTCGTTCCCTTCAAAGGTTTTGATGTATTTATCAAATGGATTAAGTGTTGTCTCAATAGATATCCCTGTTCTGCGTGATTCGAAGGTCACTAAGTGCATATTTTATGCAAAATCCAAAGAGGGAAAGGATATTGCAGAGGCAATCTCAAATGCAGCAAGCAATAAGGCAAACGTGTCCAGCGAAATGCTACTGAAACATCTTGACGAAGAGTTTTTGAATCAGATGAAAAGGATTGTAGGAGGACTAGAAAATGAAGTATGATGTCAGTACAGATGAAACAGTTGAGTTGATTACTGGAAAAGAAGATGCAAAAATTGATATTCCAGTGCTGTTGATATTTTTTAATAGACCGCAAAAAATAGCGGCAGTTTTTGAGCAGGTAAAAAAAGCAAGACCCGCTCGGTTGTATTTATATCAAGATGGCGCAAGGGAAAATAGAGAGGACGACATCGAAAGTGTCAAGGCCTGTAGGGCGGCAGTAAGTGATATTGACTGGAACTGCGAAGTGCATAGATTATATCAATCGAGAAATTATGGATGCGATCCTTCGGAGTTTATTGCTCAAAAATGGATGTTCTCCTACGAGGAGATGGGTATTATTCTTGAGGATGATGATGTGCCTGCACAGGCACTCTTTCCATTCTTTAGAGAATTGCTCATAAAGTACAAAGATGATAATCGAGTCGCAATTATTTGTGGAATGAATAATTACGATATTGAAAAAGAAGTGAAGGAAAGCTACTTCTTTTCAAAACGTGGTTCGATTTGGGGCTGGGCATCGTGGAGGCGGTTTATTGATCTTTGGGATGGAGAATACTCTTGGATTGATGATGAAGATAAGATTAGAAGAATAAATGAATACTGCGACCACGGTCTGAATTTTGATGCATACTATAAAGGGGCTTGTAGGCATAGAGAATCGGGACGTGAACATTATGAATCAATTATGTTTGCAGCTGCGGCACTAAACAATATGCTTAATATTGTTCCTAAGTATAATATGATTTCAAATATAGGAATCGACAAGGAATCTACGCATTCTGTGGCAGATATTCGACTGGTTCCGAGAAGAAATCAAAAACTTATGTATAAAAAGACATACGAAATTGACTTCCCACTTGTACACCCTCAGAAAATTTGCAGAAATATTAGATATGACGAAAAATATAATATTTCAGCATTTTGTAGAGGTGTCGATATGCTTGAAATTGCAATAAGGAGGTTGCTTTGGGGGAAAAAATGATGAGAAAGCGCATAAACGATTTTTCGTCAAATCAGCAAATCAAATTTGGTGCGATTCTCTCCTATATTTCGATTGCTCTAAATATAGGCGCGGGAGTTTTATATACCCCTTGGATGGTGAGACAAATTGGTCAAAGTCAATATGGGCTATTTACATTGGCAAATTCATTGATTTCTCTTTTCATGATTGACTTTGGTCTAAGTGCCGCAACATCAAAATTTGTTTCAGAATACCATGTACAAAAGAACGAAGAAAAGGTAAATGCATTTTTAGGCGCAATTTATAAACTATATCTAATTGTAGATTTAGTGATTCTGGTTGCACTTGTTACTGTTTTCTTTTTCATAGATGCAATATATAGTAATTTAACAACTGCGGAATTGCAGCAATTTAAAGTTGTATTTTGTATTGCTGCATTGTACAGTGTGATTAGTTTTCCATTTGTAACAACAAATGGTATTTTGACGGCATATGAAAAGTTTATAAAGCAGAAGCTAGCGGATGTTATTTATAGAATTCTTACAATTCTATTGATGGTTGCAGCATTGCTGAATGGATATGGTTTATATGCGCTTGTAACAGTTAATGCGATTGCAGGCTTGACGGTTATCATATATAAACTTGTGATAATTCGGAAAGATACACCTGTAAGAGTGTACTTTAAAAACTCTGCAAAGGGGATATATAAAGAGGTTTTCGGCTTTTCACTTTGGACAACAATTGCATCTATTGCTCAAAGATTGGTTTTCAATATTACACCGACAATTTTAGGGATGGTTTCTGGTTCGGCTGAAATTGCGGTATTCGGAATTGTTACAACAATTGAAGGTTATGCGTTCACAATTACGAATGCAATTAACGGAATGTTTATGCCGAAGATATCAAAGATTTACTCGCAAGAAGATTCCGGCAACAATCTTATGAATCTAATGATAAAGGTTGGTCGATTCCAATACCTGCTAAATGGACTTCTTGTTGTAGGATTTGTATCTATTGGAAAAGAGTTTGTAGAGCTGTGGATGGGCAATGATTATGTCAAAGCATACTATGGAATTGTTATGGTATTGATACCGGGTCTTTTCTACAACTCTCTTCAAATTGCTCATACTGCCATGATGGTTAGGAATAAAGTTAAACCACAGGCTGAGGTTAATATAGCTACAGGAATTGTAAATGTGATTTTGTCTTATATGCTTTCCTCGAAATACGGGATGATTGGATCGTGCTTGTCAATTTTTTGTGCCTACATGTTTAGATGTATTGCGTTAGTTGCGCTATATGGAAGACAATTAGAAATTAGCATGAAGCATTTCGTGGAGACATGCTATTTAAAATATCTTCCAATTATAATCGGTTCGATTGTATTGGGAATGATATTGAATCATTTAATAATTATACCGGGGTGGCTTGGATTGACGATAAAAGCAATACTGATTATATGCGTGTATATGCTTTTTTGCTTTCTTATCTGTTACTCTTGGTCCGAAATAAAAATGCTTTTAATGCGTATTGTCAACACAAAACGAAAAAAATAAAGGAGGAAATAAAAATGTCTGCATTTGATAACGCAACCCTTATGATCACTGGTGGTACTGGTTCTTTTGGTTCTACCGTTCTGAAGCACTTCTTGGATTCTGACCTGAAGGAGATTCGTATCTTCTCCCGTGACGAAAAGAAGCAGGACGATATGCGTCATGAGCTTCAGGCCAAGCACCCTGACACTGCTAAGAAGGTCAAGTTCTACATCGGCGATGTCCGCAACCCCCAGTCCATCCGTGACGCAATGCCCGGTGTTGACTACATCTTCCACGCTGCCGCTCTGAAGCAGGTTCCCTCCTGCGAGTTCTTCCCCATGCAGGCCGTCCAGACCAACATCATCGGTACTGACAACGTTCTGCACGCTGCCATCGACGCAGGCGTTAAGCGTGTTGTCTGCCTGTCCACTGACAAGGCGGCTTATCCCATCAACGCAATGGGCATCTCCAAGGCTATGATGGAGCACGTCATCTACGCCAATGCCCGTGTAGCTGCTGAGCGTGGTGGCACTACCATCTGCTGCACCCGTTACGGCAACGTGATGTGCAGCCGTGGTTCCGTTATCCCTCTGTTCATTGACCAGATCAAGGCTGGCAACCCCATCACCATTACTGATCCCAACATGACCCGCTTCCTGATGAACCTGGACGAGGCTGTGGATCTGGTGATGTTCGCCTTCCAGCACGCCAACCCCGGCGACCTGTTCATCCAGAAGGCTGATGCCTCTACCATCGGCGATCTGGCCAAGGCCGTCCAGCAGCTGTTTGGCGATACTGGCACGAACATCATCGGCACTCGTCACGGCGAGAAGCTGTTCGAGACTTTGATGACCCGCGAAGAGCGTCTGCGCAGTCAGGATATGGGTCACTACTTCCGCGTAGCCGCCGATAACCGTGACCTGAACTATGACAAGTTTGTGGTTAAGGGCGAGGTACATACTATGGCTGATGAATCTTACACCAGCCATAACACCATTCGTCTGGATGTGGAGGGCACTGTGAAGAAGATTCTGACCACTGAATATGTCCAGAATGAGCTGAAAGGCATCCCAAATGTCTAAGGAAAAGCTGCTGCTGGTGGGCGCTGGCGGCTTTGGGCGCATGGTGGCGGAGCAGGCGATGTACCAATATGATTGTGCTTTTGTGGATGACGGACAGCCTGTGGGCGCTGAAATTTGC
>CALWYO010000103.1 GCA_944385785.1 uncultured Oscillospiraceae bacterium
ATCGTCTCGCCCTCAACTGCGCCGTGGGCGATCCCGATCTTGAACACCGAGGGGTCTATTTCCGCTTCCTTTATCCAGCCGAGGTTGTTCTCCCCGGGAGCGGAATGCATGGACGTGCAGAGAGCGGGGTAGAGCACAACGTCATTATCTCCGGCAATCACGCGGTAAGGCCGGTACTCTTTGAGCAGCATGATGTTGTCCGCAGTTTGCGCGCAGTCGGAAAAGTCCTGCCACAGCTTTGCGTCAGGACTGTAATAATCGTGGTTTCCGGGCAGGACGGCGACCGTGCCGTTGAAGCGCGAGAGCGCGTCCACAACGGCCTTGACATCGCGCTTGGCAATGCCGCGGAGCCGCTCGAATAGGTCACCGGCGACGACAAACAGCTCGCAGCCGTTCTCGTTCGCGGCCTCCACCATGCCGGCAAACGCATCAATCCGCGCCGCCGCCAGCCTCGCCGCCTCCTCATGCCCCGCATACCGCAGCCCTACGTGGTTGTCCCCGGTGAGAAAGATTCGTAACATATATTGGCCTCCAATGAATGTATCTTCTATTTGATTTTAATATCTATTCCCACGTCAAGCAACGCATATTTTGCATTACCATGCCGCTTTGACAAAGGAGTAACATCAGCGACGATTGCCTCCAGATTATCAATCTGTTCGGCCAATTTTGCCAATGCGTTCATCGTCCAGTTGTAGTCTATATGGTTTCTAAGAAAATTACTCCTCAACAAGCCTAACGAACCTCCATTGGAATCAAATACTTCTATTGCTACGGGCCAATAATACTTGCTTTCCCAGTCTGCTTTTAAGATAAGCTTATCTCCCTCTTGTACATTTTCAATTCTTTTGTTTCTATCACAATATCCCGTTCCCTCGATCGGTATTATTATGGGGAAACTCAACGGGACTTTGTCAAGAACAAATGTATATGGTATAGGAGAATCATTCGACAAATACTTTGTCTCATTTGTTATAGCATCCCACATCCATTTAACGGTGTTTTTATCATTTGAAAAGGAAAGGGTAAGGAGGAGATTATATGGGCGACTTTCAATTGAATCTTTATTTATCTCACACCACCAGAGTTTGTGTGTTTCGGGTATGTGATTAAAATAAATTTGCCGTTCTCTTTCATCACGTTGATAATGGTCTGAGACATATCCATAAAAGCCAATTTGCGGGCAACTTCTAGTTAATTCTTTAAGGACAGCAGCAATGTCCCGATATACATTAGAATTATCCATGACAGCTGCATAGGCGACTGGAATGCTATTATTGAAAATACCATCACTTATGTCTAAATCTAATAGATAATTAATGGTGCCGCGGTCTTTGGCAGAAGCGATGCCATCTATTTCGTGATTGTAGTATGGGCATTGATATAATCCGATTTCTATTTGTTCTTGTAACTGCTCCCAGTTAGAACTGGACCAGCTCAAGAACTCCTTCAAGCATTTAATGGCTTTATTGAAATTCTCTGTCGCTGATTTTTCGCTAATTTTTGCCTTTCTAGGAACAAAACTCCTTCTTAACTTTGGAACAAACTTTTTCCATGCTGAATTAGAGGTGAAATTAAACTGTATTCTAATGTGTTTTACTAAATAGTTCTTAACGTAAATCATCCATTCCTGTATTGTGATGTCTGGATAAAACAAATTGATAATCTGCACCGCGATATCCGTTGAATAACCATAACTAACATAACTAAAAGTCAAGTTTAGCAGAACTGATTTTATTTCCTCGCCGCCTTTCTCCAGCAGCTCGGTAAGCTTTTTAGCCTTCTCTTCTGATAATTCCATGTTAGTTACCTCCATATATTTAATAATCTAAAAAAACGCCATGAAGTGTCCAGTCAGGGATTCGCCGCTTCCAATTTCAGAGCTTTATTTACATAATCTTCATTTCCTATGAAATACTGTTCAATAAGTTCCCACCTTTCTTCAGTATTCATATTAGCAAGGAAGAAAGCTTCAATCAGTTTCTCACTGCGCCGATGGCGCTCTTGTATTGCTTTTAGTACGTTGTTTGTATAATTGCCGCTATTGGCTATTCTTTCAAGTTTGAGTGGATCGTTGATACGGATAAATACTTCTGATTTTTCACCTCCGCGAATCTCATATGTCGCTAACCCCAGAAGTTCCAAAATGCGCAATATAGGCATAATTTCAATTTGCTTGTCCTTTATGATGGGATAGAACTGCACATATCGCCCATCTTTTTGCGGCGCACACTGGCGTAGCTTGTTCGTTGTAAAGCGAGCGAGTCCAGCATACGCAGCGCTGCTTACATAATAATAGTTCTCGTCTGGCCGCGTACCCTTGCGCTTTCTTATTACTCTCAATTGACTGCGGCTCGTGCTATATATAGCATTTTCGTCTACTGCCTCTGTGAAAACATCAAGCAGCAATCCAATCTTGTCATGCGAAATTATCTTTTCTGTAAGAGCCTCGTACAAGTCGCTTTCAAATTGATTTGCAGTAAACTGTTTTACGTCGCTATTCTTGTATTTTCTCAGAACCTCAACAATGGCAGAAATCGCAGTCTCAAATTTATTCATAATCTCACTGTATTCGTCATTATATTGAATTTCAACACGAACTCTCGGAGCAACTCTATATGTGTCCTTCCCAGCGCTGAATTTCTGCTCAAAAAACTTGTTCTTGAACATACCAAATGTCAGTTCGGGGAAAAAATCTTCCCATATTTTCTTCATGTCCGCTAAATATATGTTCCCAGGACTGTATGACTTTATAGAAGAATTCATCGACCACCCACCAACATCTGTAGTTCGATGCGAAGATCCATATTGGAGCTTTAGATAGTCCTTGTATTGAGCTAGAATATTACCTTCTATTTCATGGGGAACAAAAACGTAGTTTTGTGACAGCATAGTTTTTGGTCGCACTATAAGAACAGGGAAGGTATATTTATTTGCCAAATCCTTTGACAACAACATCAAACCGCTTTTAGTTCGCTCCTCCGCATCATTCCCGTGAAACAAATAATCAAATGTCTCAGAAGAGATAAGCAACCCGCGGCGTTTTTTTAATTTGTATATCGCAGAAATTTTTCTAAGCATTTCGCGCAGCTGGAACTGCCTCATTTCTGACATTCCGTTCAACGCCCGCACATACCTTGTATCGCCTTTAAAGTAATCAATGTGGGCTACACCATGAATCTTTTGATTTCTTGCCGCTCTGCCAACTTCCTGAACGTAATCGGCCAGCGTTCCTGTCGGAGCGAAGTGTACAACATGTTTGATGTCACTGACATCTACTCCCATCCCGAATGCCTTAGTGCAAAAAAGCCCAATAGCCGTCCCGCCTTTGTAATCTCGTTCAACTAATTTCCGTTCTTCCGGTGGAACTTTACTATGATACCTTCGAATCGAATGATGGTCTTTTACTGAAAGACGGTCATAGGCTAAATCCACATGCCGTCTATACGGGAAATAGGCAAGCACCTTTTCGTGATTCTTTACGTATTCTTTTACGCGGTTTGTTGTCAATAATATCTTTTCTTCTTCAATTTTAGTCGCCTCATTTGGACTACGCAATTGAATATCAAACTCAATATTGTTTCTTTTTACATTTCCCAAGTGAATAATCGTATCTTCTAAACCTAGTTCATTAATAGTGTCGTTAACGACATCGTCATTTCCAGAATAAACAGCAGTTGCTGTTAGGCACACGACGGGAAAACTCATGCCGTTTCTAGCACACTTTTTAAGGAAATCACCAAGAAACCAATAGTCTGATCTAAAGTCCCTGCCCCAACTGGTTACTGTATGGGCTTCATCAATAACCATCATTCCAATTTGGTGACCCGCCAAAAATGTCTTCAAGTTTGTTGTAAGCAGAAGCTCGGGTGCCAAGTATAGCAAAGCTATCTTTCCGTTTTGAATTCGTTCGATTACCTTAGCACGTTCATCGAGGCTCATTGATGAGTTAATACAAACAGCAGATGAAACGCCCCTTTGTGTTTGAAGCTGATTCACTTGGTCATTCATAAGCGCAATCAGCGGAGAAACAATTACAGTAATCAAATCATATTTTTCCTTCAAATATAGTGCCGGAATCTGAAATAAGATTGACTTGCCTGACCCAGTTGGAGCTGTTATAAAAACATTGCTATATCTTCTTTTGTCGAAGGCTGCTTCGCATTGACTCGCTATTTCAGCTATAATTTGCCCCTGAGAAATAGTTTCTGTCTCCTGAGATAAATCAGGATTCTTGTAGAACAGTAGAGGCCTAAATTCTGCGGTTTCTCCCCAATGTCTTTTTAGAATCTCTATATATGGCGTTTCATCGTAAACGGCCTTATTACGATAATTTCTCTGTTTGTCTACATAGACTTCGATTCCAAATTGGCTCGCTGCGTATTGTATCGCTCCAAGCCTGTTGTCGGCCACATCGCCCTCTAAAAACAAAGCAGGAGAATAATGCCCCGCTGTGGCATCCAAAAGATAGCACCAGTATTTTACTGAGCCACATTCAATGCGTTCTACATCTGGCCAGTTGTTTTTTCCCTGATATACTTCTTTCCAAAACGGCTGTGTTTTAATTCTGCTGTCCTCTATAGATATGGGCAAGAGAAGTGCTCGCCCATTGTCTAAAAACTTTACATCAGCATAGTAATTGGTAAGTATATTTATATTATCAGGCGATATTTCCTTATCCGATTGCAAATAATCAAATAACTCCAAAACGTTATCATATGGAATATAGCAAGGTACCCACGGTGAAAGGAAGTTATTTTCAATTATAAGAATGGTAGATAGCCGAATTTTGTCTAAGAAAGGTCTTACTGACAGCAGTTCCTCATAGATACCAATGCGAACTCCATTCATACGAGACATTTCAGCCGCCAATTCGAGTGAAGTATTATCAAGGTATGTTAGATTAAGGTTTCCTTCCTCGTACAAGGAAGAGTCGTTCAGAATAGATTTGGAGTGCCCGATGATGGCCTGGTTTTCCTCGGCAGAAAAACCTCGAAAAACGACTAATGTATTATCTCCTGCACGAGAAATGATATTATTTACTTGCGAAGTAAAATACTCTTTCCACCCGTCCATATAGATTCCCTCTCTCTTTAAAAGTGGCGCTTCTATAATTGTGTACGTTTCAGCAATTATGCTTCCTCTGCTTTATGAGCTAAATTTAACATAAAATCGCTTAGATTTCTATACTTTGATGCGTTTATGACAAATTTTTTATCGCCACCAAAACGTACACGTTTCTGCAATCCCGACACTTTTATTAAAATGTGGCTTTTTCGTAGATTTCGGCCCGGTAGCGGAACGTCGAGAGCGGCATCCCGCACTCCTTTGCCGCCGCCACGCCCGTTATCTTCCCAGCCCTCCACCGCTGGTAAACGCCGTGGAAGTTCTCGGGCAACGGCGCGGGCGGCCTGCCGAAGCGTACCCCGCGCGCTTTAGCCGCCGCGATGCCCTCGGCCTGCCGCTGGCGTATATTCACGCGCTCGTTCTCCGCTACAAACGACAACACCTG
>CALWYO010000104.1 GCA_944385785.1 uncultured Oscillospiraceae bacterium
CTGTCCCTCTCCGGCCTGTCCCCCGACGGCCGCCTGGTGGAGATGATCGAGCTGCCCGGGCACCCCTGGTTTGTGGCCGGGCAGTTCCATCCGGAGCTGAAAAGCCGTCCCAACCGGGCCCATCCCCTGTTCCGGGGCTTCGTCAGCGCGGCGAAGCAATATTTCAATCCCTCAGAGCAGTGAGGTGACTGAGTCAAATTTTCCTTTTCACTCCTTACAGCATCAGCACAGGCGTTTTGCCAAGCGGGGTGGGCAGCTTTTCCTGGTTACACCTATCTACTACGGCCGCTTTCGATTTTGCCAAGTGTATAACAAAAAGCAGCAAATCTTTTTCAGACTTACTGCTTTCGCTGGCTGCCGGTGGGGCGGCATGGTATTCAGTTCTTCATTCAAAATTGATTAACGATTCTGAATATAAGAGGGGCGGCAGTACTCCTTGTTGCCGCCCTCTGTTTCCCTCTATCAACAAAAGGCGGGTTGGCTGTCAAGGGCGGCACGGTACGCTCTGTTCATCTTGGCTGTTGACTGACTCGGCTGGCTTTGCTCTTATTGTTCTAACTTCTTCTTTTCCTTGCTCATAGATTTGATAATCGCAACGGTGCGTCTCCAAAGCAGCTTGCCGATAATAAACAGCACCATGTCAATCAGAATAGAAATACAAGCGCGTTAGTTGAGGAAGCGCCAATGCTGACACCAATTTCCACAACTTCATAGCCCATCAACTAAGCAGCAGGCTTAAGAATGCCTGCAACCTGACAAAGCGCACCGTTTATCATAAACGCAATCCTGCAAATACTGGCAATTGATAAAACGAACACACCTCAGATCCCTGCAAGGTTATAAAAAGTAATTGTTACACTCAATTTGCGCCAGTTAAAGCCGCGGTTTTTGGTCATCGTTTCTCCTAAGTAGGCTTTTCTCAGCTCTTTCAGGTTTTCTCCCCGTTCAATAATCTGTTCTGGAGAAACACCGTTGCCTTGCAATTCAAGCATCTCACTTCTGATTTCCTTAACAATATCCACGCGCTTTGAAACGACCATTGGTTTCAGCGTTTTCTCCATTTCTGTAGTCCTACACTCCTTTAACCTTATTGATAATATTTAACAAATCATTCTATTTACTGGGCATTGTGGACACACAAGCATTCTTTGCGACGCGGGAGCGTTAGCCACAACAAAACAGGTTTTAGTTGGGCGGGAGGATTGCTTCTGCCCATCATTTTCTCCGCAGATATTCGCGCAAAAAGGTTTTGGGCATGGTATTGCAATCAATCCTCTTGGGCATTGAGATACTTTCGGTAAGTATCTCGGCAGTTGCGATTTTCAACTTTAATACGGGAAAACCGGTTGTTAACGAGGCATAGCTACAATGCTTTGAGATAGCGTCCGACTATGGAGTTGTTTATCTTGTTAGCCTGATTACTCCTTCTAATTTGGCTAATTATGTGCTTAATGAAGCAAGCGCCTGCCGTAAAAACAAAAGAGCGCTCAGAAAAATAACGGGTGTATCCACTCTTAAAGGGTTACACTCGCTATTTTTGCATTTAGACACTCAGCGATATTAATTAATACTATCAAATCCTCCTCGGATATATGCTGAGTAAGACGATATAAGCGCTGAGCTAACTGTGGCTCAGGTATTTCATCATCAAAAAATTCCGGAGGAGTTACCCCAAGATATCCAAATATATAAAGGAGCTCTCCCATTGAGGAAAAGGCTTTAGCGGACAAAACGCTGTGAATATAACTGTTTCTGTGCCCTAAATCAGGGCTCATCTTATATTCATTCAGATATGTTTTTCTTGATTGACAATAATTAAATCCTGTGGCAAATAAATAAATTTATTGTAATAGGCGGCGGCTCATGAATTTATAAATCTATCTTTCTTGACCAAAGAAATGTTACTAAAGAACTAATTTAGCAAAATAAGCAGTGTATGGGAACGAATACTTGATATATCCGCCCGGTAAAGTAGCGTGGAACACTACAGCGCAAAGACGGTCAGCAGTTAGCCAAAGGCATGAATTGTTCCACGAAGGATGTAATGTCATTTTTGGGAAATCTTTCAGCCAATTACCCCCATTTAAAGAAAACTACAGAGAGCACGGCACAGACAATGAATACCACAATCAGGATAATTAAGGATTGATAATAATCTCCGATAGGTTTATTCAGCCATACGCTTTTGAGGACGTTTACAGCATGTGTCATGGGCAGGAAGCTGGCCACTTTTTGCACAGCCGCTGGCATAAGTTCTATTGGAATCGTGGCTCCGCTGAGGAACAGCATTGGGAAATAAACAATATTTGCGGCCGCCGTCGCAGTTTTGGCGTCTTTGAATATACTGGCAATCAGAACCCCAATGCTGAAGATACAGCAAACTACGAGAATGGTCAGCAGAATCATGGAGACGGCTGATCCGATAAACTGTATGTGATAAACTGCCGATGCGACAGAGATGAGAAGCACCGCCCCAATTATTGTCATAATTAGGTTGACGGCAAATTGTGTCCCTATAATGTGGTAGGGACGCAGCGTAGTCGCTCTCAGACGTTTAAGAACCTTATTCTGCCTGTAAGTACACAGCGTCAGGGGAAGACTCATAAGCCCGGTGACAGCGACTATCATGCAGATATATGAGGGTACCGATACATCGATTGTACCGTATCCTCCAAATAACGCGCTGGGTTCGTTACCGAAGATACTACCGAAAAGAAGCACCATGGAGCTTGGGAAAAGCAATACAAAAATCAGGTTGATAACATTCCTGAAAAAAAGCTTGAACTCAAAGACAAAAAGCGCCGTAGATTTACGCAATTAAATCCCTCCCGTTTGGTTTATTTACCAGTTTGAGAAAAACGTCCTCCATTGTGGGGCGGCTGACAATAAAATCTTTATACGGTATATTTTCTCTGGCAAATAAATCAAGACAAGCCTCTGGAAAATCCCCCCTGCCTGTTACGACCGTATATTGATCACCGAGATAGCTTATGCTTGCCGCTCCGTCGAGAGCTTTTAATTTTGGCTCGACTTCAACGCCACAAGTAAATGTCAGCCTCTTTGCCAATCCCGAGGCTGAAACCAGTTCGTCCTTTGTCCCAACATTGATGAGCCGGCCCTCCCGCATAATCCCAACACGGTCGCAAAGCATCTCCACATCATCCATAAAGTGCGTCACCAAAACGATAGTAACGCCGTCACGCTTTAATTCCTTCAGAGCTTTCCATAGCTCATGGCGCGCATCCGCGTCCAGACCCGTGGTCAACTCGTCGAGGAAGATAACCTTTGGCCTGGAAATTAATGCGAGAAGAATAGACAGCTTCTGCTTCTGCCCGCCGGACAAGTTGCTGACGGGTGACTTAAATTTTTCAAGCAAATCAAATTTTCGCAACAAAGCATCCGTATCCATTGGGTTACTGCAAAAAGAGCTGAAAAGCCTGCACAATTCTCCCACTTTGGCTTTTTCAGGATAGTTCGTGCTTTGGAGCTGTACGGAAACCAGGCTGTACAGTTCCTCTTTTTTGGAACGATTCGAAGGGTCGATCCCGTTGATCTCAATTGTTCCGCCTGACTTTTCCCGTAGACCCTCCATCGTTTCGACCAACGTAGTTTTCCCAGCTCCATTACGACCGATAATCCCAAAGGCTTCACCTTCCTGAACGGAAAAGGACACATCGTTAACCGCGTGCAGGCTACCGTATTTAACATGTAAATTCTTTACATTTATCATATTGCCGACCTCTTAATCCTAAAATTTAATTAAAAACTCCTTAGCTGTAATCAGCAATGGACTCAGTAGCTAAAATTCGTGAACGTTTATTCCCTGTCCGCATCGACAATATCCCGATTGATAAGGTTCATTAACCCATTAAAAACTCCTTCCATAAATATAGAATATCAAGATATTTTAAATATTAAGCATTCAATGAATTATTTGATCTCACGAAAAATGCAGCGTAGATTGCATGGGAAATCATTGATGGAATAACCGCTCCAGTCAGTCCCGTAATAATACACCCAAGAACCGAAATGAATAAACTTCCAGAACCAATGACAATTGCTTGTATGGGGTTGTTAACAAGATATACTTGGTTGGCAACAAACATTACGGTGACAAGAAGCATCGCTATGTATGGATCGATCCCTACACCAACAAAGGAAAAAAAACATGCTCCTCTAAAAAATAGTTCCTCAGCACAAGCACTGCAAAACGGGAATATCCAAGCAATCTGTTTGGGAAATTCCATCGTAGATTCTATCCACGTTACTTTGTTGATGTTGTTTGGAATGTCAATCCCTGGTGCAATGATCAGGATGATATTTGTTGCCAATATTGACAATGTCACTCCGCCAATAAATGTTATAACACATAAATAAACAAAATTAATTTGCAAGTCATTATTAATGGTGAGCATTTCTGTATATGGAACATTCGCTATTTTGAGAAGTAACCACCCAAAAAGCATAGGCAGGCTGAGATAAATAACTAAAACTGCATAGTAATAAATTGTTTTAGCGTTGCCAGAGAAGTGTGAACCAATCCACAAAGTTATTTTTTTCCTCTTACGAGGATTATCATAACTCTTCTTGTATGCTGCCAGCCATAGTATCATAAAAGCAAGGGAAAAAGCAACTATCAAAATTTTTGACATAATTAGTTTATCTCCTTTGCCTTTGAATATTCCCGATTAATAGGACAAGAATATTTTGAAATTCATGCGCTAATACAACTGCAAGGATACTACGCCCGGATATTATATACAAAATCGCATATAATGCTCCTGTAACACATTTTTGACTAACTACATTTATGCCTAGCCTAAGATGATTCAACGCATAGGTTAAGGAGCTTACTGTCACGAAGATCCATATTGGCATATTAAGGTAATCTAACAATATATAAGCAAATGCACTTCTATATAATATTTCTTCAATCAGAGCATAAACCATAGTAGCCATCCATAGCTTCCAATCAGCATTGCTCCAATCAGAATGCACTGTGATTTTCGTGCTCACTTTTTTTTTATGCAGTCTTAAAATTAGATATCCTAATGCGAATTCTACTAATAACGCAAGCGCTCCGAACACAACGCCGGCAATAAATTTCCAGGGCATATTAACACTACAATTGACAGATTTATAATAGGGTACATATATCGCCACAAGTGCCAATGTTGCTATCATATAGCAAGTACATATTGTAAGGAATTTGTTCGTAGCATTCCTTTTATCTTTTCGTGTGATTAGCGTTATTATCTGTGCTACTCCAGAGGGGTAGCACAGAACGGCAAAGCTTAAAATACTAAGGGAGAGGGTGGGGGAAAACATTGGTCACACCTCCATATTTAAGCACCCTCGGATGGTTACTAAATGGGAATCCAGGTAAACACATACCGCAAATTTCTGGGATGAAGACGCGGATCACTGACCATCCCTTATCACTAACTTCTGGAGGGGTGATATCTAGATATACAGCATATTCGCTGATGTTCTTCACTTGGCGAATTAACTCCTCCAAGATTTCATCATTACTGCAGCCACGCATTGAAGGTATACTAGATAACAAGATATCCTCACCAGTTAACTGGCTAATGATTTTGTTCTTTTCCTTGATCTTCACAGGCGCGCCATAATAATAGACATTTGTATCCAAGTCGGTAAATGCTGACTCCTTAAGAGCAAAATCGAATCTTTCACCATCAAAAATCATCATAAATGTGTTCATAGATATTATAGCTGTTGACTCCATAATGCCTCTTAAAATTCCATACTCAGCATCCATATCGCCTTGTGTCCCTACGACCATATATGGCAATTTGTTAGTTTTCCTTTTCAGTATTGCCATGTAAACTGGTATATTTATATCAGGCAAGGTAATGAGAAGCGGAATTACATCATAGCTCCCGTTATTTCCCAAGCCAGATTCCTCTAAAATCTGATTGATTGTCGGGTTATCTATAATAACTTTTTTTGATTTCCTCATCGTATACCATGTCAGAATGAACGCATCAATTTGGAGGTACTCAGTAATAGCATTAATTAGCGCCTTCTTTACTGTTTTATGTGCTGCTGTTCCAGTTGAGAACGATGGAACAATTACTGGCTCTCCAATGCCTTCTAAATAGTTGTATCCGACAAAAAACTGCTGTCTCGGTACCCATATGTCTTCACCAGGATTAATCAGCGAATGTGCTTTAACCCAACCGATAACCTGATCTTCTTTCAAATGTTTAGGACTATATTGTGGAAGTAAACTTGACATTTGCAGTTGCTGCTTCTCTGAAAAAATATTGAGATACTTAAGTGGCATAGTCTTACCAGTTTTAGATATATTTTCATATGAATCATACTTTACTAAATCTGAGGCATACGAAGATGCGACTACACCAGCATAACGCTCAATGCTTTCGCCATTAAACTTTACAAGCGCTTCTTGATAATATTGACCATATCCACTGAGATGATAATTCATATCGCTGGAAGGATTATTAAGAATAATCCTGTGATAATTTGGCATACTTCCTGTCACACTCTTTATGAATGGTTCTTTATGCATCTTTGTTACAGGAGCGACAATACTCTTAAGTATGCCAGTTTGACTTCCATTTATATCGCGGAAGTTATTCATCTCATGAGTTAATGAGGGGTAAAACCTTAACATCTACATCACTCCTTATCAAAGACGTGCTCTGTCAAGTCATCAATGATCCTCCTTGAGGAAATATTGAGTTCTTTAAACTTAGCTCTTGATACTGTACCACAGGCTTCGCAGAAAGGTACGCGAAGAAGGTTTTGCATTTGTATCTCTAAAGTGGGAAGGTAAATACTCAACAAGCGTCCTGAGAAGCGGGAGCTACCAACAACGCTATACATGAACCCTTCTGCAAAACTAAGATTTGCGAGTAAATCCATAAGAATCTGGTTAGACCGGTCTGTTTTAAATGTTTCTACGTCTGTCCGAGTTTCTTCAATAAAGCGGGCGTACTGCACATGATCTTCTAACCTTGAGAGCGCTCTACCCTCGAAGCACTCCAAGCAACCAGTCTGATAGGGTTTTGTCGAGAGCATGTTAATTGTCGGTCCGTCAATAAAGGCCAAAGTGACAGGAATGCCTTTGCTGATACTTAGCCTATTAATATTCCGCATTAGGCACACGGAGAGTTGAGATACACATATTACAATAGCATGGGTATCCTCTATCCATTTCCCCATGCGCACAATGTCCTCGTTAGTAGTCAAGGAATCAATATTTGTAGTTAAATCAACAACCTTAAGTTCAGATGCCTGCTCCTGAGTCATCATTTTTGCTTTAATATGATGCGATTTCGCAAAATCATCCCATTTTTTTCTTACACAATCATTATCTGTGTAGAAAATCACAGATTTGTTTTTGCTGTTCTCATGGCTCCTATCTTCCTCAATCAAGTCGATTCCGCCAGTTAGTATGCGAGTTATCTGTTGATGTAATAACTTGTCATCTTCTGCTACAATAAACCCAGCCTCAGTCAACTGATTCATTATAGTTTCAATCTGTTCGCGTTCAAAAGGTTCAAGCAAATAATGGTCAAAATAGTCAAAAGAAATGCCTTCAGCATTCATTGACTTGAAGGTTTCTTTTAAGCAATTAGAAAATTCCTCGGAACACCCTTCAAGAGTAAGGCAACCTTCTTCGTAATTCCAGATTCCCTTCCTAAGACGAATTTCTGCATCATTAATAATAAGATGTACATCCGTTTCAAGTGAATATCGAGTTTTTTCAGTTTCGTTTGCCATAAGTTCCTCCCTTGTATTAGTGACCACATATGGTGGTTATGTGCTCATTATAGTAGATACTATGAGATTGGTTTTTCCTCTAACCAGGAACGATGATATATATTTCGTCCCCTTCTTCATCTTAATGACTTCTTTTTAACCTCACTCAATAATGGGCTTAAGAGGTTCGTCCTTTATTAGGATTGTCCAAATATAGTCATATGTATAATATGTTCATAGATACCATCAAGATCAAGTATATTTTCCAAATTATGTTTCCTGTATCCTCCTAGATCACATGCTCCTATGCTCAATGCTGTAGCAGCAAGTTGGGCATTCATAGCAATCTCTCCTACCTCAATGAACGCATAAGCTAGCCCTGCATCACCATATTTATTTGAATTAAGCAAGGTGTTATAGCTATAAAAAAGTGCGAAGGCACATTTTTCGGCCTCTAATCCACCATAATCGCACGAATTAGCAAGGTCATCATCTTCATAATCATGAACATAATATAATGCATGACTATGGGGGTAATACTCGTACAGCCCCTTTGCCAATCCATCCACATTATGTATTCCAACGTACAATGTGATTGGGAACATTCCTCCGCCCGAAGGATGTGCTCTCAGCATTATTCGGTCAAGTTCGCCCTCTGGTTCGTTCATCAGCAAAGCCCCAGTCACTCCTTGAGCGGCAAACAGGATGGTGGAAAGCTCCTTTAGGGAAAGGGGTTGACCGCTAAAATTCCTTTCACTTCTACGTTCTCTAATTACTGCGCCAAGCGAGGCTTTTAGTTGTAAGGGTTTTGGAAGACTTATAGCAGATTCCGTATCTTCATGAAGATTCTTGAGCGCAGAGGAAACGATTGCGTCTCGCGCATAAAATTTAGAGAGCCCAGCTCTAAATGCTATATCAGTACCATCCAATCGATAGTTTAACAGATAATCAATCCCCCTAAAGTTATCTGTTGTCGCTAACATACCTCGTTGTATAACATCAGGTGTTCTAAGTACTGTAGTATTAGCATAAGGTGAAGCCAGTGGATATTGAGTGCAAAACATTACAGCAGAACCATAATATTTATGATCATCAAGGTATTTTTTATCCATATTAAATCTCCTGAAACTAATTCGTACTTAATTAAAAAAATTGAGAGCGCATAATGCGTGTCGTGATTTTATTAGCAGCAACAGCTGCTACAGCAACAATTACCACCGCCACAGGTAGACGATACACCCGGAGCTACCATAACGTGGCTGGTAGCAAGGCTAGTAGCACAGTGCTCTTTTCCTGATTATCAGCATGAAAACACATCCTTTCTTAAGTATGTATTTAGACTAATAGTCACACACCATATTAGCAGCAGCAACAGCTACTACAGCAGCAATTACCGCCCCCACAGGTAGACGATGCACCCGGAGCTACCATAACGTG